>JAYTBK010000157.1:0-11053 GCA_043737035.1 Bacteroidota bacterium
GCTCAGCATAATGCCATCTGGATTAAAATCTAAAATCTCTTTTAACGGAGTTTTCATTGGAAATACTTTTAAGAAACAATCGCGTTGAGCCAACGAACGTAAGATATTTTTTTTGGTTCCAAAGTCGATAACCGCCACCTTAAATGTTGCATCGCTTTCTCCAATATCATAGCTAATTTTTGTGGCAACTTTTGATGATAACTCAAGGCCTTCCATTTTAGGCACCTTTGCTAACAGTTCTTTTAGTAAATCAATATCCGTATTTTCTGATGAGATGATACAATTCATCGCGCCCTTATCCCTAATGTAACGTACAATGGCGCGCGTATCCACATCGCTTATGGCAACAATGCCATCATTTTTAAAATAATCCTCTAACGATTGCGTGGCCCGTTTGCGCGAGAAACCGCTATTGAATTTTTTACAGATCATGCCCGATATTTTGATACTATCGCTTTCCACTTCGTCATTCTGAATTCCATAATTTCCGATATGTACGTTATTCATAACAAGTATTTGTCCGTAATAAGACGGATCGGTAAAAATTTCCTGGTAGCCCGACATTCCGGTGTTGAAACAAATTTCTCCTGTAGTGGTTCCGATTTTACCGGCGGCTTTTCCTTCGAATACTTTTCCGTCTTCCAACAATAGAATCGCTTTAGGCTTACTTTGATATTTTAGTTGCATATATTTTTAGAAGTGGTTTCTAAGCGGTAAAGGTCGTATTATTTTCAGGAAAATAAAGTCATGTTCATAGGTATTGAAAAAGATTTGGTAATAAATAGTTATTGAGTTTTTCCGCTCATTCACATTTACGTGTCCGCTTAACTAAGCGGTTATTTGTATATGCGGTTACTAAGCGATAGCTCTTAATTTTATCTTAGGCATTTCATCATATGTTTTGCCATCTAATAAACGGCCAGTTGTACTTTTGCGAACACCACCCCATTGTTTAAAGAAAAAAGATACTCTTGCTTTTTTACATTGCTTTTTAATTTCAATTACCCATTCTTTTTCCATGGGTCTTGATCCAGGCCCTGATTCTCCCCCAACAATTACCCAATCTATATTATCTAAATTTAGGTTTGGCAAAGCACTTAATAATGGCTCTAATGAAAGGAATTTGATGTAGGCGCCTGTATTTCGTAAATAATCTATCCTATCCTGTACGGATTCATTTTCCACAGAAACGCCCATCCAAATGTTTGGTGTCCATGTAAGGTGTTGATCATATTTTGCTAAAAGATCACCGCGCTTTGTTAATACCTGATACGTATGTTGTGGTGTCTCATTCATTACTTTAAATACTTTCTGGATATAACTTAAAGGAACATCTTTATGAAACAGATCACTCATGGAGTTTACAAATACAACTTTCGGTTTTTTCCATGTGTATGGAATATCCAACGTTTCAGGATGAATCCTTAACTTAAAATTGTCTTTATATTTTTCTAATCCCATCGCGTGCAAACGACGTGACATAACTTCCGCATAACAAAATTTACAACCCGCAGTTAACTTATTGCAACCTGTTGTTGGATTCCATGTCATTTCTGTCCATTCTATAGATGATTGCGCCATGTTATTAAATTTTATATTCTATTTTTTTAAAGTTCTTGTAAACATTATCATATGTTACTAAAGGGGAAGTACTATCATATTTAACTTCGCCTGCTTTTTTCATCTGCTTTATACATTCAGCAGCGTGGTTACCAATATGACCTTCAGCTAAAACGTAATTATATAATTCGAAATTATTTGTAATTTCTTTTGACAATATTTTTGCTCTGACGTGTTCTTTAAATTTCTCGATGTTGGTCAATTTTTTACCTTTAAAAAGATCGAATTGTTCCTTTTTGGAATCTTCATCTATGTCAAAATTTGCTTCACCATTGGTTTCGTTCTTTTTCCAAACTACAGAGAGAAATTTGTCCACTGCTCTTGGATGGGACGCACCAAAGATGATACCGTGTATATTAGCTCCTTTCTTTATGGAAAAAGGATATAACGATAGCTTGGTATTGTTGACTGAGCGGAAGCGAGATTCACAAAAAATGCTGAAAACACACCTATTTATTGAGGGCAGGATTTAGCTTTTTTGGTTTTTTGCATGGCTTTTGCCTGTCTTTTGCAAAACATAAATGTGCTAAATTAGGGATAGCCAAAACGGGTTTGATAGCTCCGTTCTTGTCGGCCACACCTTTTTTAGAAACCGAAAAGATTGTTGTCTACTGTTAAATTGTCCTTGGAGTTGTTACCGGACGCATTGAACTTAACTAATTTATATGCGGAATATTTTCTGCCGTAGCCCAACTATCTACAATTTCTCTTTTAAATAATTGGCCGTATAACTGTTTTTATTTTTGGAAACTTCTTCCGGTGTTCCCTCAGCTACAATGTTTCCGCCATGCTCGCCGCCTTCCGGGCCAATATCAATAACCCAATCAGCGCATTTAATGACATCAAGGTTGTGCTCAATAATAATGATTGAATGGCCGCGATCAATTAACGCGTTAAACGATTTTAGAAGTTTAGCCACATCATGAAAATGTAATCCCGTTGTTGGCTCATCAAAAATAAATAAAGTTTTAGTGGTTGAGCTGCCGCCTATTAAAAAAGTTGCCAATTTGATTCGTTGCGCTTCGCCTCCGCTGAGTGTGCTGGATGATTGTCCGAGTTGAACATAACCCAAGCCTACCTCCTGTAATGGTTTTAGTCGATCCGTTATTTTTTTACAGATTCTGTTTTCAGTTTCTTCACTAAAAAACTGTACCGCATCGTCTATGGTCATCTCCAACACATCGGCCACCGATTTATTTTTGAAAACAATTTCGAGGGTTTCGCCTTTAAATCGCTTACTGTTACAGGCTTCGCAAGGCAGTTGTATATCCGCCATAAATTGCATCTCAACCGTAATGTGTCCTTCACCTTCGCAGGTTTCACACCTTCCTCCATCAACATTAAAAGAAAAATGTGAAGGTTTATAATTACGTACTTTGGCAAGCGCCTGATCGGCAAACAAATTCCTGATTTCATCATACGCTTTTGTGTACGTAACAGGATTACTTCGCGATGATTTACCAATTGGATTTTGATCAATAAACTCTACCTGATGTATGCTTTTTAAACTACCCGACACAACATCACTTTTTACTTTTGCAAAGTAACCATCAATGTGTTTTTGAATGTTAGGATATAAAACCTTTTTTACCAGAGTTGATTTGCCTGAGCCACTCACGCCGGTTACGCAGCACAAAACATTTAGTGGAAATTTTACCGTTATGTTTTTTAAATTGTTTTCGTTAGCGCCTTTAACCTCTAAAAATTCCTTCCATTTTCTCCGCACTTTTGGTACAGCAATTTTGAGTTTATTGGTAAGATATTTTGCGGTAAAACTATCACTGTCATTTAAAAGCTGTTTATGCGTTCCCTGAAAAACTAAATTGCCACCGTTGGTTCCTGCCTCCGGGCCAATATCAATAAGCTCGTCGGCAGCAAGCATTATATCTTCGTCATGCTCCACAACAATTACGGTATTTCCCTGCTTTTGCAACGATTTTAAAACGCCGATTAACCGTTCGGTATCGCGTGAATGCAAACCAATGCTTGGCTCATCTAAAATATACAAACTGCCTACAAGGCTACTGCCTAAAGATGTTGCTAAATTAATGCGCTGGCTTTCACCACCACTTAACGTATTTGCAACTCGGTTTAAACTCAAATATCCTAAACCAACATCCAACAAAAATTGTATGCGCGAATTTATCTCAATAAGCAACCGCTTTGCAATGGTTGTATCGTGTTCATCCAATTTTAAATTTTTAAAAAAATGATAGAGTTCTGTAACCGGCAATAAAACCAATTCGGAAATACCTTTGCCTGCAATCTTTACGTAATTAGCATCTTTGCGTAAACGCGTTCCTTCACAATCCGGACAAGTCGTTTTTCCGCGATAACGCGCTAACATAACACGGTATTGTATTTTGTAA
Organism: Bacteroidota bacterium; assembly: GCA_043737035.1. GTDB lineage: Bacteria > Bacteroidota > Bacteroidia > B-17B0 > Aurantibacillaceae > UBA4416. The sequence continues at coordinate 3,990 of JAYTBK010000157.1, forward strand.
CTTTCTTTTTGAAGCATTTTCACAAAACCATTAACGCCATCAAAATAACTATTGCCTTCCCACAAAAGTTTGTAGTGAGCTTTACTCAATTCAACTATTGGTTTATGTATCGGAAAATCGAACTTATGGGCGCTTTTAATCAATTGGTTTTTATAGTAGTTCATGCTTTCACCATTCCAACAGGCAATCGCGTTATCATAAACCGAAACACTTTTATTTGGAATAACTAAGTCAGGATCAATGCCAATAATGCTTCCAAAACCTTCGCAGGTTTTACAAGCACCTACAGGATTATTAAAGCTAAAAAAATTTAAATTAGGCTCTTCAAATGTGATTCCGTCTGCTTCAAATAAATTAGAAAAATGATGTGTATTATATACTCCATTTTCGGTTTCAATAATTACATCGCACTCGCCATTTCCTTCATAGAAAGCGGTTTGAACACTGTCTGCCACACGGTTTTGAAAATCTTCATCACTCGCATCTACCGATAGTCGGTCGATCAATAAAAAAATTACATCATTTTTTTTTGATTTTTTTGCATCAAACTCGTTAATCTTTAATACCGCGCTATTAACTAATATCCTTGCAAAACCTTGCTGGTTCAATAATTCCAAATGTTTTTCAAGCGTACGGTCTTTAGGAACTAACAATTTTGAAACAACCATACATTTGGTTTCGTTGGTTAAGTTGTTCACAAAATCAACTACATCGGTTACCGTATTTCTTTTCACCTGTTTGCCTGATACCGGGCTATGCGTTTTTCCTACGCGCGCAAAAAGTAATTTTAAATAATCATAAATTTCGGTAATTGTACCAACTGTGCTGCGCGGATTACGTGAAGTAACTTTTTGTTCAATCGCTATGGCAGGAGAAATTCCTTTGATGTAATCAACCTTAGGCTTTTCTAAACGGCCCATAAACTGACGAGCATACGAAGATAAACTTTCCACGTAGCGTCGCTGGCCTTCGGCGTACAACGTATCAAAGGCGAGCGAAGATTTGCCGGAGCCGGATAACCCTGTTATTACAATAAATTTATTTCGCGGCAAAGCAACATCAATGCCTTTTAAATTGTGCATCCGCGCACCTTTAATAATAATAAATTCTTTAGGGCTGAGCGTCGATATATCTTTTTGTTGTTTCAAAAATGGTAGTTTTTACGTTGTTAAAGATAAAACTTTGCGAAAAGAAAAGTTTACTTATGTATTAACAATGTGCGCTAAACTTAGTTCAATTTGTTACCTGTATTTGCACGAAAAATGCTGTGATAAACGGGTTGCTTTTTGAAATCTCGCTCTGGAATACTTACGACAAACGTTTTGAAATGATTTTTGAAATATTGCCAAAAACCTGTCCAGGAGAAAATTTTCGCCATTCAAAATCGGTTAGTTCGCCATCAGAGATGAAATAATAATCGAGGTTAGCCTGTTTAAATTCTCTTAACACATGTTCCTGAAAATTTATAAAAACGATCCATCCGTCCTCACCAACATCTTCAAACCATTCTTCATAGTACGAATCGTCGGAAAAATGAAAATTTAAAACATTTTCTCCAATTAAAATGTATTTATTAATTCCGCGAAAAATAAGATCGTCGATAATATCGCGCTTTAAAAGCATGATGTCGTTGTTTATAGCATCGTTCCACTCACCAATCAATTCAATAATCGCGTATTTTTCGTCGTACTCAACAAATAAAATTTTTATGTACAAAGTTTCACTGCCAATATCGTCCCACTGCGGGTGTATATAATAATTGTATACCGTGTTGCTGTACGTAAACTCGCTGTATTCGGCACCATAGAAAGGCGATTCCTCATCTTCGGAAGCGATGTATAGATGTTGCCAGTTATAAAAAGGTTCCAAGTCGTGCATACTATTTCCAAGCAATCTTCATACTTGATTTCAATGTTTTTTATAAAGAGATTTACTTCATACTCAATCTTATCTGCGTAATAATTTTTTTAGTGTACAACGGAAAATCTCCCTGCATCATCCAGTTATAATAAGAAGGTTCTTTTGTAAAAATTTCCCTTACCTGTTTATCTTTGTGCTTTCCAAAATTAAACACTTCCACATTGCTATCATTAAAAATTATTCTTCCGGCAAGATCGGCATTTTTATTTCGAGCAGTAAGCGTACTCAGCACATTCATATCGTTTTTAACCGGAACAAATTTATTGCCTTTTTCATCCACCTGTTCCACATCTTTATACCGCTCTAATTGCGCTTTAAATATTTCGTAAGTGGCTATTGTATCGGCCTCGGCGCTGTGTGCATTATCAAGTGGCTTATTGCAATAAAATTTATATGCCGCGCTTAAGTTGCGTGGTTCCATAATATGAAAAATATTTTGCACATCAATCAGTCTTCTGTTACTTAAATCAAAATCAATTTCGGCTCTTAAAAATTCTTCTACTAATACCGGTACATCAAATTTATTGGAGTTAAAACCCGCGAGGTCGCAATTAATAATAAACTGGGCAAGCTGAGGTGCAAGCTGTTTAAATGTTGGCGCGTCGGCTATATCCTTGTCGTAGATACCATGTATTTTTGATGTAAATTCCGGTATTGGAATGGTTGGATTTACTTTTTTAGTAAGTATGTCAGTCGAATTATCTAAGTTTACCCGAACAATTGAAATTTCTACAATCCTATCGCTGGCAACATTTATTCCGGTAGTTTCGAGATCAAAAAAGGCAAGTGGTTTTGTTAGGTTTAATAGCATGGTTATAAAAAAATTGTGAGTTTGTATTAAAAATATTAATAGGAGGTAAGTTTGTCTAATACAGTATTAACCGGTGTAACATTGGTAAAGAAGCTGTTAATTTTTTGAATAACACCTTCAATGATGGCATCAGGGCAGCTCGCTCCGCTTGTTACTACAATGGTTACCGGTGTTTTGTTTGGAATAAAATTTTTGGTTGTAAGATGTAATTTATTAGCATAATCGAAGTGCTGAATTGTTTCACTGTCGAGTATTTCACGTTCCGAAGAAATAAAAAATGTTTTAAATTTTTGCTCGCATAACTCCACAAGATGCGATGTATTGCTACTATTGTAGCCACCAACTACAATGGCAATATCGGCCTCTGTTTTAAGTAATCCATATGTAGCGTCCTGATTTTCGTTAGTAGCATAGCAAAGGGTATCGCGCGTATCTGCAAAGTGATTCGAAATATTTTCCTTACCAAATTTCTCAATCATTACAGTTTTAAAAAAATCCGCAATTTCCTGAGTTTCGCTGGCAAGCATCGTAGTTTGATTGATGACACCAATGCGCTGCAAATCCTTGGCAACATTCAAACTATCCGAATACATCCCTAAAAAATCATTTGCAAATTGTTCCGCGAGTTTAGAACCTTTAATGTATTCTGCCAATAGTTTTGCTTCCGCAAGATCTTTAACGATGATTGCCCTACTATGTTTATCACTGCGCGAAAAAGTGGAACGGGTTTCTTCGTGCGAATGTTTCCCGTGTATAATGATTGTATAATTTTCCTGACCAATCAGTTCCGATTTTTTCCAGACACGTTCAACAAACGGACAGGTTGTATTATATAATTCAGTTTGAATTTGTTTTGATTTTAAAATTTCAATTATGTGTAAAGGCGCGCCAAATGCCGGAATTATAACTATGTCGTTAGCCGTCAGCGTATCAAAAGGAATGAGTTGTTTTCCATCGGTGTCCTGCAAAAATTTTACGCCACGTTCAATCAAATCATTATTTACTTCGGCATTATGTATCATTTGGCTCAATAAAAAAATACGCTTTCCCGGGTTTTCATCAAGCGCTTTAAAAGAAATTTCAATTGCGTTTTCAACACCATAGCAAAAACCAAAATGCCGCGCTAATAAATAGCGTACCGGGCCAAAATTAAGAAGCGTTGGTGAGGTGTCTTTTTTTCGCGGATCCTGAAGTTTACGGTATTCCTTCACCCTACTAATAATTGGGCTTTTATAAAACTCAGGTACGTTAAATGCTTTCATTTCGACTTTCCTTTTAAATGATGTTATTTCATTTAGTATTAAGTAATAAGATTAAAGTAGTAAGTTTCTATACCTGTTTTTAATCTTAATACTTATATCTTACTCCTTTAATACTCTTTTATTTTAATACCAGTTCTTTAATAAGCCGCTTTCCAACAAATTTATTTACCTTTTCTATGATGTTTACTTTTGCATAAGATATTTCATTCCTCATTACAGCCGAATCTATAGAAACAAACAAAATACCGGCAGCGTAGTTTATTTGAGTTGTATGTTTAGCAACCGATTTTCCAACAATTCCTTCCCATCCGTTTCGTATGGCAAAAATACTATATTTTTCGTCGAGCTTTTCCTCTTTAAATATTTGGGATATGGCATCGCCAAGCTTTATGAGATTATTATTTTTCGCCATTTTATAAAAGAACCAACGCGTTTTTTATTTTTTAATTTTCTAAATGTTTTACTACACCATTTTCTATTCCGTAAATAATATACTCGGACTTTTGTTCCTTAAACAATGTTTTAATGCGTTGCGGGTGCGTATCGGTGATAAAAACCTGTCCAAAGGTATCGTTGCTTACTAATTCTATCAATTTTTTAAAACGCGTTTCATCCAATTTATCATAAATATCATCCAAAAGAAGCAAAGGCGCTGTTTGTTTTTTCTGTTTGATTAGCTCGAATTGCGCTAACTTTAAAGCGAGCAAATACGATTTTTGTTGACCCTGCGATCCATATTTCTTTAAACTGTTGCCGGATAATCTAAAATCGAGATCATCACGATGCGGCCCTGTGGTGGTATATTGTACCGTTCTATCCCTTTCTAAGTTTGAAGCCAAAACATCTTTATAAATAGTTCCTTTTAGTGAGCTTTCATATTCAAGACTAACGTTTTCGGTACTGCTGCTGATAAACTGATAATTTTTATTGAACAATGGGGTAAATTCATTTAAAAAACGCTCACGGGCCGCAATAATAGTTTCACCGTAAGCAATAAGTTGTTCATCCCAAATTTCGAGGCTCATGCTATCGAAACTGCGGTTTTCATAAAACTGTTTAAGCAAGGCATTACGTTGTTGCAAAACGTGATTATAGGTAATCAGTTTTTCGAGATATTCTTTATCATACTGCGATATGATACTGTCCATAAACTTACGCCGTACTTCACTTCCATCCCAAATAAGTTCTATATCCGATGGTGAAATCATTACCAAAGGATATAGCCCAATGTGCTCCGACAAACGTTCGTATTCTTTTTTGTTGTGCTTGAATATTTTTTTTTGCCCGCGTTTTACTCCGCAATAAATTTCGTGCAATTGGTTGTTCTTATTTATCCAAGCTTGTATAGCAAAAAAGGGTTCTTCATGTTTTATATTCTGACTATCCGTAGCATTAAAAAAACTTTTGCAGAAAGAAATATAATAAATCGCATCAAGCAAGTTCGTTTTCCCCATGCCATTATTACCTACAAAACAATTAAATTTATTGCAAAATTTCAGTTGCGTTTCGTGGTAGTTTTTAAAGTTGATGAGGGAAAAGCTTTCTAATATCATTGATAGCTAAGGTACAAATGATATTTAATTTTTATAAAGATGTTATTAAATAAAACGCCCCGCAATCCAAAGGAAGCGGGGCGTTTAAAAAAATTTTACAGATTTTTATGCTTTAACCGGACTAACGTTAATTCCTTTTAATTCGTTTTTAGTTTGAAAATCAACAACAATTGGGGTTGATATGCACAACGAAGAATATGTGCCGATAACACGACCAATCAATAAGGCAAAAATAAATCCGCGGATGCTTTCTCCACCAAAAATAAAGATCACCAATAACACAAAAAATACGGTTAACGAAGTTAAAATGGTTCGGCTTAATGTACTGTTCAATGCGTAGTTAATTAACACATTGCGTTCAACACCTGTAGCATCTGCTTTTCCGCTTTCTGCAAGGCGTTCACGTATTCTATCAAACACAACAACGGTTTCCGTCATTGTATATCCCATAACCGTTAAAATGGCGGCAATAAAATCCTGACCAATCTCCAAAGAAAAAGGAACAACACCATCTAAAATTGTATAGAACGAAAGCACTACCAATACATCATGGAATAAGGCTACAACAGCTCCTAAACCATACTGCCATTTTTTAAACCGCACAACAATGTATATAAACATCACTAAGCACGAGAATAAAATTGCGCCGTAAGCACCGTACAAAATATCGGTTGCAATGGTTGGCCCTACTTTTTGCTGGCTTACAATTTCATATTTCGTATTTAATGAATTCAAACCTTCGTTCAATGTTTTTTCTACTTCATTATCTACAGTTTCCGAATTATCGGCTACACGGTAAGTAGTGGTAATTTTCATTTGGTTTGCGCCACCAAGTGTTTTAACTTCTAAACCTGCATCTTTAAACCTTCCGGATAACGATTTTTTCACATCTTCGGTATTCATTTCTTTTTCAAAACGAACTTGATATGTACGTCCGCCTTTAAAATCAACCCCTAAATTGAAACCACCGTTTTTAAAGTAAAATACGATACCTAAAACAATTACAATAGCTGAGATAGTGTAGTATAATTTTCTTCTTCCAACAAAATCGAAAGCAACATTTTTAAACGCATTCTGTGTTGTTTTGTTATCAAAAGGAATGGTCATTTTGCGTTCGAGCATCCATTCAAAAATAACACGTGTAATTAAAATTGCTGCAAACAATGATGCACCAATACCAATTAATAAGGTAGTAGCAAAACCTTGTACCGGCCCCGAACCAAAAACCATTAAGATGATCGCAAGAATAGCAAGAGTAGCATTCGAATCAATAATAGAACTCATGGCATGTTTAAATCCTTCCTTAATTGCGGTTGGTGTATTTTTTCCGAGAGCTAGCTCTTCTCTTATACGTTCAAAAATAAGAATATTCGCATCCACTGCTAAACCAATGGTGAGTACAATTCCCGCAATACCGGGAAGCGTTAACACCGCGTTCATTGAAGCCAGAATTCCCATAATAAAAAACATATTAGCAATGAGCGCTACGTTTGCAACCATACCCGCTTTGTTATAATA
>JAYTBK010000158.1:0-1758 GCA_043737035.1 Bacteroidota bacterium
GCACCATAATAGCGCCGCCTGCATTTTTACCTTCTTTTAATATAATGTCACTTTTATTGGGATAACTAACGCGAATGCTAAGATAGTAATTGCTCGTTGGGTTAAATAAGTCAATATTATAAAGCCCTTCCGGCACCTGTCCATCGCCTTCCTGCCGCTTGGGACCGAGTGTTCCGCTGGACGAGCAAATGGAATAGGTTTTAAATAATTTATAGGTTAAATCGGATGTGTTTTTTATCCAAACCTCCAATTCTTTTTCCTGTTTAAACACTCTTAAGTACACTTCAAATCCGGAAGGATCAATTTTAAGGGATTTAATTTCGGTTTGTAACGCTGGCCATGTGCTCGCGTACGCTTCTTTAACACGTGTGTTTTTAAGTTGAGTAATTTTTAAATTTGAAGCTGTTTGTGATTTCCCGTTTATATTAAACAAAACAATTAACAGACAACTTTTTATAACATTTTTCAAAAACATAATTCTTTCTTTTTGATTGCGATAACTTTGGTTAATTAAATTACACAATGTTTCTATTTCATATTTTTAAAAATAAATATTTTCTGGTAATTGTAGCTTTAATCATCTGGTTGTTGTATTTCGACCGCAACGATGTTTTTACTCAAATAGATCTTATAAAAAAATGCAATAAGTTAAAAACAGAACGTGATTATTATATTCATGAAATTGAACAAAACAAACTTGAAACTTACGAATTACAAAATAACATGAGAAGTTTAGAAACTTTCGCCCGCGAAAAATACCTCATGAAAAAAGATAATGAAGATGTTTTTGTTTTTGTGCAAAAATAGTTGATTCAAACTTTATATTTTTTATTTTAGCTCAATAAGCGTAATCGCTTAAATATTCAAAGTTGAGGGTAAGTTTTCCATCGCCGCAAATCGTTGCACGCTCAATTACTCTGTCATCATCGGTATTAAATAAAAACGGGACAACCCGTTCCATTAAATCTTTGCCAAAATCGTCGCTCGCATCACGTGGCAACTCGCATGGTAAATTATCTACTGCCATAATGCAAATTGTTTCTTTATTAAACGGAACATCCTCGGCGTCTGTTTTGGTGTTATATCCATAAAATGGTTTATCAATAGTGCTTGAGCGGACGGTTGTTGGTACCGATCCATCAATATCACAAGTTATATCAGCTATCACGCTCATATGAAAATCGGAGGCTTTCATGTCCGTTACCTTAAACATTTTAGGTGATCGCGGATCCCAAAAATGCGCTGAAATAAAAATATCGGTAACTTTAGTAAATGGAGAAAACTTTGAAACAAAATGTTCGGGATGCGAATAAAAATCGTTAAGGTCGAAGTTGTGATCGTTGGGCCGCTCAACATAATCGCGCGGATTGAGCTGGCAATATACAGGCTCGCGAATGGATGCCATTAAAAATTCTTCAGGTGTAACTTTCCGTATTCTAAGTGCCGACAAAGTTTCGATAACACCGTTTGCCACGCGACCACCACCTGTTAGTGCAATTTTAATGTTAGGTAGTTTCACCCGTTTCAATTCATCTTCCATTTCAGCTCGATCTCTGCAAAGGTTTGCGGGCTTTATGCGAAACAAATCGTACTTTCTTCCGTAACCCAAAATGGCGTTATATGCCCCAACAATCCCTGCGTATCTTCCAAAGCCGATAATACGGTTATGGTTTTTATCAGTTAACGTTTCGTAATCGATCATTTTAATTTTTTTCTCAATAAGAGCTTTCATTAAAGCAATGTTATGCGACTGTTTTT
>JAYTBK010000159.1:0-1748 GCA_043737035.1 Bacteroidota bacterium
AAATATAAATACGTCCATAAAAACGAAACGGCGAACATCCATTTACCCATATCGTGTATGGTACTTTCGGTTACAAATTCTAAATATCCAATTTTTTTAAGCCAAATAATTAAAATAGTAATCGCAACAATGGCACTAATCCACATTCCAGAAAAAACGTACCATCCAAACAATGTGCTAAACCAATGTGTATCAATGCTCATTAACCAATCCCAACTTGAGGTGGAAGAAGTAACCGCAAATAACACCATAAACCAAGCTCCAATTTTAATGTTTTTCCAGTGGAAACTATTATTTACATCTATATCTAACTTATCTGCATCTAATGAGTTTTTACGTAATTTCCAAGTAAACCAGCCCCAACCTACCATATATAATATAGTTCGTATCCACCAAAAAACACCAAAATACCCAATTTTAGCGGCAATTGCCGGATCATAATTTTCGTGACCTGGAGTAGCAATTCCTGGTGTCATCCAATGATAAATATGATGAACTTGAAACTGACCAAGTACAAATAACAACAACATTAAACACATTCCATAAGGCAAATACATTGTAACAGCTTCAATAACGCGTTTTATGGTAGTACTCCAACCAGATTCTGCTACATATTGTAGGCCTAAAAAGAAAGCCGCGGCTAATGATAATGCCATAAAAAAGAATGAACCAGCAAATACATTGCTCCAGGCACGTGTGCCAGCGTGGTAACCCTCTTCGTGATTGCCTTTATCCATTATAAACATTAAAATAATAGACAATAATCCAATTCCCATCAATATAAACGACGCCATTTTGGCTTTTGATGAAAAGGTAAAATTTAATTTTTCGGTATTCATAATCCTATTTTCTTATTCTTAATATTAATGTTTTCCTTTAACCGTTGGTGTTTTAGTTGCTACTACTTTTGTACTGTCGGTAGCTACTTCTTTTGGGCCTTGCAATTTTTGTACATAATATACTACTTTCCAACGCTCCTCTTGATTTAATTGGCTGGCATGTTGCCCCATTAAACCTTTACCGTATGTAATAGAATGATATATTTTGCCTTCAGGTAAATTTTTTAAAGTACCGTTATAAGCAGGCGGCGCTCCGGGTAATTTACTTGCGACTTTACCATCGCCACCACCTGCAACACCGTGACAATGCACACAAAATTTACCATAAATTTCTTCACCTTGTTTTTCGTATTCTTCTCTAGATACTGCAGTTAAAGGATTTTTTAAATTTAAACCGGCAGCCTCGTAACCTTGCGTGTTATTTTCATAAGCGTAGGGCATATAACCTCGCGATATTGTACCATTTACAGGTTTTTTGGCATTTTGAAGTGTATCGCCATCAATAACATGAGTTTGATAATATTCTAAACCTGGTGAGCGATACATATCGGGCATAAATTCAACCCCCGGACTGTTGGCATCTCTTTTTCCGCAAGAAGTAAAACCTACCAACAACAAACCCGTAAAGGCACTGCACACGGCAAATTTTATAATTTTATAGTGTTTTTTCATTTTAATATATTAGTGAGTTTCGTCTAAAACATAAGCTGGTGGCACAACAAAAGTTCCCTTATGATTTACCTCTTCAGCACCATTGGTTTTTAAAATTTCTTCGGCTTTTTTGCTTTGAGCATCGTTCAATTCTAAATAAATTAAAAATTTATCATCGGTAGTGCGCGGATCAGGGTTTTTAGCCTTAGCGCCCGGCACTAACCAACAACGTAAAAAATACGTTAATGCCATGCCATG
>JAYTBK010000160.1:0-1746 GCA_043737035.1 Bacteroidota bacterium
TGCTTATGGAATTGCATGGCGGTAATCAAACATACTTGTACGATTATATGGCATTTAATATGATGAACAACTACGAATTTACCAGCGATCAATTTTTAAGTGCCGCACTTTTTCACCATTTTGAAGGATTATTTTTAAATAAGGTGCCTTTGTTACGAAAATTAAAATGGCGAGAGGTTATAACCTGCAAAGCCGTTATAGGTTCGGTTAACACTAAAAACCGAAATACATTAATTTTTCCTTCAACCTTATCCGATTTAAGTAAAGGCCCATATGTGGAAGCAAGTGCCGGCATTGAAAATATATTTAAGGTTTTTAGAGTAGATTTTTTTTACCGTGCTACCTATCAGTTTAGCGATCCGGCAAAAAATATCGGTATCCGTTTTGGTTTCCAATTGGCTTTATAGATTTCGATTTCACAATCTTTCTTAATCCCTTTAAGTTTTCTCAATCTTTTAATTAATTTTACATAAATGATTTTACGCAGTGAAAATTTAGTAAAAAAATACAAAGCCCGAACTGTAGCAAATAACGTTTCCGTTCAAGTGCAACAAGGCGAAATTGTAGGATTATTAGGCCCCAACGGTGCCGGAAAAACTACATCTTTTTATATGATTGTAGGCATGGTTAAGCCTAACAGTGGTAAAATTTTTTTAGATGATTTAGATATTACTAAAGAACCTATGTATCGCCGGGCACAATTAGGCGTAGGCTATCTGCCACAAGAAGCTTCGGTTTTTCGTAAATTAAGCATTGAAGATAATATTATGGCAGTGCTTGAAATGACTAAGCTTACAAAAAAAGAGCAGACCTTAAAAGTAGAAAGTTTATTAGATGAATTTGGGTTGCACCATGTTCGCAAAAATTTAGGCGATCAATTAAGCGGCGGCGAACGTAGAAGAACAGAAATTGCACGTGCTTTGGCAACCGACCCAAAGTTTATTTTATTGGATGAACCATTTGCAGGCGTTGACCCGATTGCAGTTGAGGACATACAAACTGTAATTAGAAAATTAAAAGAAAAAAACATTGGTATTTTAATTACCGACCATAACGTACACGAAACATTAAATATTACCGATAGGTCTTATCTATTATATTCCGGTAGCGTAATAAAAAGTGGTTCCGCTGAAGATTTAGCTAACGATGAACAGGTGCGTAAAGTTTATTTGGGACAAAATTTTGAATTAAGAAAGTAATATTTTTTAACCTTATTCCTTAGTTTATTTTTCGCAATTTTATAATAGTGAAAAATTATTTTCAAAAAAAATTATACGCCATTTCTATTCTGCCTTTGTGCTTTGTGGCTGTGCTTTGGGTAATTTTTTTAATAGGCTCTTACAATAATATTAACCTTATAAAATTTGGTGTATTACCCCGTGAAATAAAAGGAGTTTTTGGCATTGTAACATCCATTTTTATTCATGGTGATATTGAACATATTGCCTCAAACTCTTTGCCCCTTATTTTTTTAGGTATGCTGTTGTTTTTCTTTTACAAAAAAATTGCAAAGCAAACTTTTGTTTGGATTTGGTTAATTAGCGGAGCCTGGTTATGGATTGGCGGAAGAAATAATGAAAATTATCCTGTGTATCATATTGGAGCAAGTACACTTATTTATGGGCTGGCAACCTTTTTATTTTTTAGTGGTGTGTTTCGCAAAAATTTACGTTTAATGGTAGTTTCGGCATTAGTTGTTTTTTTATATGGTAGTATTATGTGGGGTGTTTTTCCATTTAAAAGTGA
>JAYTBK010000161.1:0-4647 GCA_043737035.1 Bacteroidota bacterium
TATTATCCAATGCTCCCGGCACGTCAGGGCAATTATCGTCTTTATCTAATACAGTATCACCGTCTTTATCAGGGCAACCTTTTGCTGATTTAGGTCCTGCCACATCCGGGCAAAGATCGTATTTGTCGGGAGTTAAATCTCCGTCTTTATCAGGACAACCTAAAAATTCTTTCGGGCCGGCAATTTCTGGGCATTCATCATCAATATCAGCAATACCATCACCGTCTTTATCCGGGCAACCTGCAAGGGCAACTAGGCCCGGAACATCCGGACAGATATCGTCTTTATCAACTACAGTATCACCATCTCTATCAGGGCAACCAAAATATTCTTTCGGCCCTTTATCGTCGGGGCATTTATCATCCATGTCAGAAATTCCGTCACCGTCTCTGTCAGGGCAACCTTGTGCGGAAGCCAAGCCCGGAATATCAGGACATTTATCTTCGCTATCCTGAATGTGATCGCCATCTTTATCCGGACAACCATTAAATTCTAACACACCCGGAACATCGGGGCATTTATCTTTTTTATTAACGATGCCATCTTTATCCCTGTCTTTAACTCTTCCATAAGGAATGGGAATTTTTAAAAGTGCATAAACATCAGCGCCATTTATCGAATTTTTTGAAACCAGCGGCGTAAGGTTTGTTGTACCTAAAACCAACGGACCTAAACGAACAGCCATTCCCACACGCGGACCACTTAAAAAGCTGTATTGAATGGGAATAAATGCGCCAAACCATTTATGGTCCCAACGCGGTGTAAGTGTAATGGAGGACCAATCATGCACTTTGGTATCGTTCTTTTTAAATTGCATGGCGATGTAAGGCGTTAAATTAACATAGAACGTTTTGTAAATATTATAGTCAATTTGCGCGCTAAATGCTGTGGGCAAATTCATTTTGTAAGTTTTGCTACCACCGGTTGTACCAAAGCGACGGGCTAATGTATCGTCGAGCTCACCAACTGTTTTAGGATTGATAGGTTTAAGGTTCCAGTAATTTACATTGGCTACAAAATCGTTACTCACGCTTCCTTTTTTAAATTTAATTGAACCGATATCAGTGGCCGATAACCCGATTTTTAATTTGTATTTATTTTTGCTTCTGTCGTCGAGCCAATTTTGTCGTTCCGTTTCCTTACCGTATTCGAAACTATTATAATGCGGCCTCCATTCGTAAACCATACCAAGGTCGAAACCGAAGCCCGGATAAGATTGCGTATAGTTAAAACTAAAAGCATCGTTAGTACTTCCGTTGAGTGCAGCGTTACCAAATTCAAAATTATCGGAGTGGCCGTAATTTACCTGTGAGTGAAATAAAGAAAGACTATCTTTTGTATCGAATTGGTAGTTGAGGTCTTTTACAAACATGTAGGCCGATTGAATGCCGCGTAACAATTTTACCGTTGCACCGCCTTTAAAATAATGTTCGTTATCATCTTTAAAAACATGCGCGTAAGTTAATCCATATTCGGCCCAGCTCATTTCTTGCACGCTAAGGTTTTTATTTTGAAGTTTTGTGACAAATAAATTGGGATATTCAAACTCATTGTAGGCAAGGGTTGCAAGATCTTGCGATACGCCATCAATGTTTACATAATTGCGTATATTCCATGTAAATGCCAGAGCGTTTTTGCGATTAAGGCTTACCATAAACGAAGGCATTGCGATGCGGTTGTTTACCATTAACGCTTTATTTTTACCATTGTCGTTTTTAGTAAGGTAATTTTGCTGAAAGTTAGGATCATCGAAAGCCGGAAAATATAAGGAGTCGCGTAATTTACCTTCCCGTTTAAACGCTTCGCGCTTTACGCCGATGTAATTATTGTACGCGCCAACGTTTAGTCCAATAAGGTTCATATCAAAGCGCATGCGACTTCCTACAATACTTGCCGGTTGCTGATATACGCCGGTTACGCCCGCATAATTACTTTGATTAAAGCCGTTAAAATCCTGAGATTTAAGGTTATAGAAAAATAAAATTATTAATAAAAGCAAACTTTTTTTCATAATCATAAAATTATATTAAGGTTCAAAAATAAGATATTCCTTTAATAAACCACGTTGCAATAAAAAAATAATTAGCAATTTAATACATCGGGTTAAATAAAGCCTGGTGGATTTTAAGTATAGAAATTGTATCTTCGCCATTCGATAAAAAACAACATGTTAGATAAACTTGAAGAGATAAAAAGACGGTATACCGATGTGGAAGCGAAACTAGGCGACCCGGGCGTGATTGGGGATATGCGGTTATTTAAAAAATTGAATATTGAATACCGTTCATTGGAACCAATTGTAGAAGCCTATTATAAATACAAACAGATAACAGATAATATTACCGGAGCGAAAGAAGTACTTGCAAATGAAAAAGACAAGGATTTTTTGGATATGGCAAAAGCGGAGCTTGAAGAAAACCGGACTGCAGAAGAAAAACTTGCCGACGAAATACGAATGATGCTGATACCAAAAGACCCGGAAGATGCCAAAAACTGCACGATGGAGCTTAGAGGCGGAACTGGTGGTGATGAAGCAGCTTTGTTTGCGGGCGATTTATTTGACATGTACCGAAGGTATTGCGAAATAAAAGGCTACCAAATGGAAGTAATAGATGAAAGTGCGGGTTCAATGGGTGGTTACAAAGAAATTAGTTTTAGTGTAAAAGGCGATAACGCGTTTGGTACGATGAAGTTTGAAAGCGGCGTACACCGTGTGCAGCGTGTGCCAAGTACGGAGGCAGCAGGCCGTGTGCATACTTCGGCGGCTACAGTAGTGGTTTTACCCGAAGCCGAAGAATGGGATATTGAAATTAAACCGGCCGATATAGAAATGGCTACAGCGCGAAGTGGCGGCGCGGGCGGACAAAATGTAAATAAAGTAGAATCGAAAGTTATATTAACACACAAGCCATCGGGCATTGTAGTTACTTGCCAAACGCAGCGTAACCAGCTTGGTAACCGCGAAAAAGCAATGGAAATGCTGAGGTCTAAATTATATGACCTCGAATTTCAGAAACGCTTAGCCGAAACAACAGGAAGACGGAAGAGTATGGTGAGCACAGGCGACCGATCTGAAAAAATACGAACGTACAATTATCCGCAAAACCGGATTACGGATCACCGTATAAATTTAACGTTGTACAACCTCACAGATTTTACTAACGGCTACATACAACAAATGATTGATGCACTGCAATTTGCGGAAAATGCGGAGCGGTTAAAAGAAGGTGGATTATAATAGTTGTGAGTTTTTAGTATTTAGTTTTTAGTAAACACTTTGGTACTTTCATCTTAATTAAAATGTAATAAATTATAGTGATTGTAGTTTTGACTGAACCTCCTAAAAACTTAAAAATCAACATTTAAAACGAAAAAAATGACACGAACAGAATTGATACACGAGATAAAAACGAAAAAAAGTTTTCTATGTGTAGGTTTAGATCCCGATATTGATAAAATTCCAAAGATTTTAATGAACGAAGATGATCCCATCTTTGAATTTTGCCGTCAAATAGTAGATGCAACTGCCAATTATTGCGTTTCATTTAAGCCCAATACCGCTTTTTTTGAAGCCTACGGTTTAAGTGGCATTACAAGTTTGGAACGGACGATTAAATACATTAAGCAAAATTACCCATCGCACTTTTTAATTGCCGATGCCAAACGCGGAGATATTGGAACCACAAGCGCCATGTATGCAAAAGCGTTTTTTAAAAGACTGCATGCCGATGCCATAACGGTTGCGCCATATATGGGCAAAGATTCGGTGGTTCCTTTTTTAGAGTTTCCGAATAAATGGGCTGTGGTTTTAGCTCTAACATCGAACGAAGGTTCGAACGATTTTCAAATGTTAGAAACCAACGGAAAACCTGTTTATCAGGAAGTTTTAGAAAAAGTTGCATCTTGGGGAACTGAAGAAAATTTAATGTTTGTAGTAGGCGCAACAAAAGCCAGCATGTTTGCAGAAGTTCGCAAAATTGTACCAAACCATTTTTTATTAGTTCCGGGCGTAGGCGCTCAAGGCGGAAACCTTGTTGAAGTTTGTAAATACGGATTAATGAAAGATATTGGGCTTCTTGTTAATTCATCAAGGGCCATTATTTATGCGTCGAGCGGTTTGGATTTTGCGGAAGCTGCCGGAGCCGAAGCCGCAAAACTGGCAAAGGAAATGAGCGCTTATTTTTAAAGCAAACAGTTAAGTGCAAAAATCCCAAACATTTAATGTTCAATTAAGAAATCGCTTAATTAGTTTCGTATAATTACCTTACATTTGCGGAAAGCATTAAGCGATTAATTGCCTACCGACACTCACATGAAAAAAATTATTGAATACAGAAAATTACTTGGCGTTGATAAAGCCGTAACGTTAGCGGAATTAAAAAGCCTTTACCGTAATTTTATGAAAGAATTTCATCCCGATAAAATTCAGGATGATGAACATTTTAAGTTGGAAGCCGAAGAAAAAAGTAAACGCATTATTGAAGCCTACCATTTTTTGGTGAGCATTGCGCCAGAAACGATTCAGTCTACTTTAGAGGAATATAATAAAACGACGGCTACAGCAAACATTGCCGACATTTCTTACACAGGAAAGCGTTTAAGAATTGATTTCCAAGACGGCACAGGTTACGAATATTTTGGTGTACC
>JAYTBK010000162.1:0-1740 GCA_043737035.1 Bacteroidota bacterium
GTTACGTTAGTGCCGATATGAAAGAATTAGATAAAGAAGCGAAACAAAATAATATTTTATTATTGAATGAATGCGGTCTGGACCCGGGAATCGATCACGCTTCCGCTATG
The DNA here is from genome assembly GCA_043737035.1 of Bacteroidota bacterium. Lineage (GTDB taxonomy): Bacteria > Bacteroidota > Bacteroidia > B-17B0 > Aurantibacillaceae > UBA4416. The sequence continues at coordinate 111 of JAYTBK010000162.1, forward strand.
CGTGCCATCGACCATATAAAATCCATTGGCGGAAAAATTACTGGCTTTAAATCTTTCTGCGGTGGTTTAGTTGCGCCCGAAAGTAATGATAATCCGTGGGGCTATAAATTTAGTTGGAACCCCCGTAACGTTGTGTTGGCAGGGCAGGGCACAGCTCAGTTTATGGAAAATGGAAATTTAAAATTTATACCTTATAACCGCATTTACACGCAAACAGAAACCATTGAAATGGAAGGTTACGGTAAATTTGATGGTTATGCAAATCGGGATAGTATGAGCTATAAAGAGCCTTACGGACTAAATGATGCAACTACAATGTTGCGAGGAACGTTACGCATGCCCGGTTACTGTAAGGCGTGGAACGTATTTGTGAAACTAGGCTTAACCGATGATTCGTATAAAATTAAAAATGCAGATTTATTAACTTATACCTCATTGCTTGACTCTTTTTTGCCGGATGGAAGCGCATCAACCAAAGTAAAATTGATCGCGTTTATGGGGTCAGAAATTGACGCTGATGTTTTAAATAAGTTAGAATATCTTGAATTATTTTCAAATAAAGTCATAAAATTGAAAGAAGGTTCACCGGCTGAACTTCTGCAAAATTTATTAGAAGAAAAATGGCTGTTAAAGACCGGTGATAAAGATATGATCGTTATGCAGCATCAGTTTCAGTATAAATTCGGTGGCGTGTACAAACAATTAAATTCATCGCTGGTGGTAATTGGCGATGATGAGATACACACCGCTATGGCAAAAACTGTTGGACTGCCACTCGCAATAACTGTAAAAAATTTTTTAACAGGAAAGTTTAAGTTACACGGTGTGCAAATTCCTACAGTGAAAGAAATTTATGAACCCATGCTCGACGAATTAGAAACATTGGGCGTAAAATTTATAGAAAAGTAATTTTTATGATTTGCGCTGTGGAATGCGGCCTGAATAGTGATTTAATCTTCTAGTAAAAAGTTGATTATTTTCTGGAAATTCAGAATAAGTTTAGATTTCCAAGTCAAAATTTTTATTGTTGTTAGTTAACGTTTTATTAACATAAACCGATGGGATAATTTCTAAATTTGAAGCAATCAAAAAAAAAGCTATGATAAAAAATTTATTTTCAATGAAACAATTTTTGTTTGGTTCAGTGGTATTGTTCGCAGGCCTCGCAACACCAGCATACGCCCAATTTACTGCGGGTAATGTAGTTGTTTTGCAGGTAGGCGACGGCGTTTCACCGCTGTCGACTAACGGTAACGGATTAGTATTAAAGGAATATTCAACGTCAGGTGTACCGACTTTTAGTTTTGTTGTTCCCACGTCAACAGTTAATGGGATCGTTCAATCGGGAAGTGCGACATCCGAGGGTATGATTACCCGCTCGGCCAACGGTCAGCAGCTGGTAATATCCGGTTATGCAACAACATATACTTCGTCAGTAAAGGCAACGCCAGGTAGTGTTGTTCCACGCGTAATTTCCACAGTTGACGGTGCGGCCACGTATTCGAGAGTAGCATCAAGCACTACTTTTTATTCGGGCGATAATTTCAGAGGCGCAACCTCTGATGGTTTGAATAACTACTGGGGAAGTGGAGCCATACAAGGCACTAATTATTTTGGGAATACAACATCT
>JAYTBK010000163.1:0-4632 GCA_043737035.1 Bacteroidota bacterium
AATGGCTGTGGTAAGCATCGGCCAAGAGTTTATAGGTTAAAACTGGTGCGCGACGTTCTAGTGGATCGCTGGCCTTGTACTTCGGATCAATAAACGGAACAGCTTTCTTTAAATAACTAATTGCTTTTAATTTTGAATTACCGGTTTGTAATAAGCAATAGCCAACCTTGTAACTTAAATTTGCGTTTGATGAATCGCTGCTGTAAAGTTCCTCGAACATGGCGAGAGCCTGGCTATAGGTGCCGTCCGTTAAAGCTGTTTCGGCTTTCTCGTATTTCAAGATAAAATCAGTCGAATTTTGACTAGTAACATTCAGGCTTCCTAAAAGAAAAGCGATGGGAAATAATTTTTTAAACATAAAAGGTTTCTTGTGATTGTAAAAATTTAGCAAGGTATTGCCGGTAATGTTAATAAAGGAACATCGATATGGAAAGCCATATTCATTGTATTGCTTTCTTTAAATAAGCGCTCAATTAAATTGCGCTTTTGCGGAATCATTGTGATCATATCAATATCCTGATTTACAATAAACTCGTTAATACCGGCAATGATATCATTATTTTCTAAAAAATGATACATATGGACTTTATTTTCAAAATATCTTTCGATCCGTTTACCAGAAATCCCATCATCTTTCCCAATTTTATCCGCTTGCTCCTTAACAATATTAAGAATTGAAATTTTCGATTTATGAGCTTTGATTAAGTCTTCCAACGGTTCGTGCATACACATATCACACTCCATTTTAAGATCGCTGGTAAAAGCTATTTTATCAATTTTTTCGTACACAGATCCTTCAGGAACAATTAGAACAGGCGTTGTTGTATTTTTAACTAGCCCGCCGGTTATACTGCCAAATAAATATTCACTTATCTCCCCATCTGGTTTTAAGCCGACAACAATGAGATTGGGTTTAATTTTTTCTTCTATTTCATGTATTTTGTCCAAGGTAAATCCGGATGTAACATTAAAATCCACAATTACTCCCGAGCTTTTTGCCAATTGCAATGCTTTTTGCTCTAATTTTTGTGTATAAATGGTTTCGTTTTCGGAAGGCTCATCGTATTCGGATGTGGAAAATCCGGATGCTTCAGCCAAAACAGGTGCGTTATAAATATGTACAAGTAAAACCTTGTAATTTAAAGCTTTAGCCAAGTCTACCGCATATTGGGAGGCATTATGCGCGGCCTTTGAAAAATCGGTGGGTACCAGAATGGTTTTCATAATACACTGACAGTTCAAGTTTGATGCCATTGGTATCAAATTGGAATACATAAAACTATGCAACCTCAAATTTATCTTCGCTTTACAATGCTGCTTCTCTTAATCGGGTTTATAAGCTGCAATAAAACCACAGAATGCGAATGCCGAAAAAGCGGTGAACGTGATGTGAACGTTTCTTATCCCATAAAAGAAAGAAACAAAAAAAAGGCGGTTGAAAAGTGCAATAGTTATAGTGCGCTTCCTGAAAACGATGGGAAAAATTTAAGTTGTTCGTTAAGGGGCGAATTGTAAAACCACAATTAATTTTTCCGGCACATATAAAGTAATTCCCCTTTCGGCAGACGATATCGTTCTACAAGCTCGGGCTTTATTTCTTTTGTATAGTCTTCAACGGTAACAATAAAACCAGCGGAAGTTAACTGATCTTTGTAATCTAAACCAAATAAGCGAAGATGGTCTTTCTGCCAAAAATGAAGCTCACGGTCTTTTTCTGATGTAATATTTTTATCCTCGTAAGTGGCATAACGGGTTACGTCCTGCGGTATCTGAAAAATTCCGAATCCACCCGGTTTCATAATTCTGTAAAGTTCATTCATGCATTTTCCTGCGTTGTCAACATGTTCTAAAACATGATTGCAAAATATCACATCAAAGGTATTGTCGCTAAATGGTGCTTTGTGTAAATCAAAATGAATATCTGCAATTGGTGAATTGTAGTCACCGGTAGTATAATTGAGGTTGGGCATGGCTTTAAATAATTTGTAAAAGCATTGTTCGGGCGCAATATGAAGCACTTTGTGGTTAGCTGTAAAAAAATTGGTTTTGTTTTTCAGATACAGCCAAAGCAAACGATGGCGTTCCAAAGAAAGGCTGCCCGGACACAGTACATTATTTCTTTTTGCCCTGCCACCATAACCATACGGCAAAAATTTACGGTATGTTTTTTCGCTTATCGGATCCTCATAGGTAGTTCCATAATATAAAACCGGCGCAATTTTACTAAATATTAAACTCAGCTTAATAAGCAGTGGCCGCGGCACTGTACGCAATATAAAATGGAACATATGTGCTATTTATTTATTTCAATAATTATTGGAACTACAACCCTGTTTGTAATATCGGCATCAAACGTAATTTTGTCGCTTGTAATAAATTTAACGCCTTCAATGGTTTTATCGGCTAAAATTTCGCTCACTCGTTTTTGATAATCCTCATTTTTATTGCTGTTAAATTTTTCATTAAGGTCTTTAAAGTTTAATGCTTCTTTTGAAACCAATACGCAAACATAATCTTTGTCACCAATGTTATCGGGAGTCATGCTTTTATCGCGCGGAAAAACACGCGTTCCGGTAATGCCGCAATACGCGCTATGTTTTGGAGTGTAAGGAAACAAAATATAAGAACCATTATCCGTTTCTTTACCAAAAATATAAATATAGCATTCGATGTTGTTTTTAAGTTCAACTTTAAATTTAGTGCCCGCTGCAATTTTTCCGGTGGTAGAATAAACGTTGTTACCTTTATAAGTGAGAGGAATATTAGCCTTACTTTTTTTTTCGATTAGAGCCAGTGCGCAGCTTAATTTACTGCGATCTTTTTTATCAGGCATTGGAAACATACCATAAGCTTCGGTTGCAAAATTTACGACATCTTTATAGCTTACCCACGCCCGACCATTTTTGCCCCATTTTGGTCCCCACGAATTTTGGATCAGAAACGCGCCGTCTTGCTCAAAAAATTTATCGTCGTAACCGATAACGCACATGCAATGACCACCAAACCCGTTTTGATTGTAATCAGAACCATCCGGTTTCCACATACCCTTACCTTCCATTTCCTGCATAAAGCTTCCGCCAACCATCATACCAATAACAACAGGCGCGTTGTGTGCAAGATTTTCGCGAATTGCGTTTACATCAATTGTATAATCATCGCCACTTATAGAAAGCCTATTTGCACCTTTCATTTTAAATTGTGCTGCTTCTTTTTTTACATATCCATCGGGTTGTTTTGAGCACGAATTTTCATCGTAAGGAAATTCGCTAAAAGGAACCGAACCATTGTTGGTTAAAAGCTCCATTGCTTTGTTAATGTAAGTTCCCTGACAACCCTCCAAACCAATTTGATTGTAAGTATATGAAGGACTAAACGCAATTTTATTAGGATCCTGCCCCGTATTGATCGATTCCAAAATCGTACGCGCTGCATACGTGCTCCCCCAACCAACGCACGAGCCTTGTTGCCCCTGATCTTTGGAGGTTGGCGCGAAACGCTCTAACGAAACCCGTTCAGGCAATTGTTCATCAGGACTTAAAGCGGCGTAAACTTCAGCACTGTCGTATACATTTTTATCAAGTGTAGCGCCGGTTCCGTAAGACGATTGTGGCGTTTCCGTTTTACTGCCGCCCGCGCTGCAACTATTTCGAAAAAGAAAAAATGCCCCGCCAATAACGAGTACCGGAATAATTATTTTTGGGTATCTGAACAAAAAAGGAAGTAACATCATGATAATATTTCCGCCGCCGCCCGAGCCACCACCGCGCGAACCATGATTTCCTTGATTGCCACTGTAACCACTGTTTGAGTCGTCGTCGTCTGTCATTCGTATCGGCATAGTTGTATGTTTTTGATGCTAGACAAAATTACAAAAAAGCTACACTAATAAACCCACACAAAAAATTTATTTGCTATTTTTGTAAGAATGCGCAATTATTTATGGCCAAAACGATAGCTCCAAAAAATAACCTCAAAACAACAGGTAAATCATTATTTGAAAAATTTGAAATATGGGCCGAAAGCAAAGAAAAAATATTGCTTTATATTTTCCTGGTTTCATCGTTACTTTTTTCTGTATTGTTATTTAACGCACGCATTAGTGAGGCAAATGATGATGCGCTTTATATGGAAGGCGGCTGGCGGTATGTAAATGAATTTCCTAATTATTTTTACACGCAAAATGCACCCTTATACGTAATGTTACTTGCTTTAATGACTAAGCTTTTTGGATTTAAGCTTCTAATATTTAAAATACTCAACGTTTTATTTACATTATTTGCGGTTTTTTTATTTTTTAAAGCTTTCGTCAAACGCATCCCGTACGCTGTGTTTATACCCGTTATGTTTTTTATAAGTTGCAATTTTATGGTGCAATATTACGCTAGCATGACTTTTACTGAAGCGTTCTATTTATTTCTTCAGGCAATGTTGTTTTTTTGGTTCTTTAAGTTGTATGATGCGTTACAGTTAATACCAAAACCCAACCTACATTGGAAACTTTGGTTAATGCTTGGTTTTATTGCTTTCTGCATGAGTACCACTAAAAGTGCAGGTATTGTTGTTGTACCTGCATTGTTGTTGTATTTTTGTACGGTAAAACAATTTAAAAACGCGCTGTATGCTTTATGCAGT
>JAYTBK010000164.1:0-4620 GCA_043737035.1 Bacteroidota bacterium
GTTGTAATTTTAGATTTTGATGATGATAAAAAACGTATCGCTTTAGGTTTAAAACAATTATCGGCGCATCCTTGGGAAGCATTATCTACCGACATTAAAGTTGGTGATAGAGTGAAAGGTAGAGTTGTTGTTTTAGCCGACTACGGTGCATTTGTTGAAATTGCTCCGGGTGTTGAAGGTTTAATTCACGTTTCAGAAATGTCATGGTCACAACATTTACGTTCGGCACAAGAATTTTTAAAAGTTGGTGATGAAGTTGAAGCGCAGGTTTTAACGCTTGATCGCGAAGAACGCAAAATGAGTTTAGGTGTTAAACAATTAACTCCTGATCCATGGAATATCATCATCGATAAATACGCGAAAAGTTCTAAACACACGGGTATTGTGCGTAATTTTACAAACTTTGGTGTGTTTGTTGAATTGGAAGAAGGTGTTGATGGTTTGGTTCATATTTCTGATTTATCATGGAGTAAAAAAGTTAAACATCCATCGGAATTTTGCAAAGTAGGCGATAAATTAGATGTAGTTGTATTGGAAATTGACGGTGAGAATCGTCGTTTATCTTTAGGTCACAAACAATTGGAAGATAATCCTTGGGATGTTTTTGAAACGGTATTTACCATTGATTCTGTTCACCAGGGAACAATTACTTCTATTAATGAAAAAGGAGCAACAGTTAACTTAACCTACGGTGTTGAAGGTTTCTGCCCGTCACGTCATTTAGCCAAAGCCGATGGATCAACTGCGAAAATAGAAGAAGTGATGGATTTTAAAGTAATAGAATTCAGTAAAGAATCGAAACGTATTGTCGTATCTCACGCCCGTTTGCACGAGGAAGTAAAAGAAGAAGCACGTAAAGCTGACAAAGCAACCAAAACGGCTGAGACTGATGAAACCAAAAAAGCGGTTAAAAAAATGAAAGATAATCAGCAGCAAACTACTTTAGGTGATATTTCTGCCTTATCGGCATTGAAAGATAAAATGGACGGTAAATAATCCGAACAAACAACCCTCAGCCCCGGCCCCTCTCCGAAAAGAGAAAGGAGAAAAGGGAAGAGAGATTGGAAAAATAATCATCTGGCACGTGTGCCTAATGAGTAAAGCTAAAAATCACGCCATGGTTTTTAGTTTTTGAGGCCAAAACCCTTTCAGGAAACTGAAAGGGTTTTTGGTTTTTGGGTAAGTTTTTTGTTTATCCTTAATTTCTCAACAACCTTCCGAAATTATTTACCTCTTAAGCCGTGGCGAATCAGAAATATCAGTTCCGGTAATTGCAATAAAATAAAAGAAGTTTTTTATATGTTTGAATTAAATAAAAAAATTTATTAATCAAAGACTAAACTTATGAAAAATCTATTAGTAATTTCGGCGATCCTCTTGTGCGTTATTAATGCGATCGGACAAACCAAGAATGACAAAATTGGACTAACCGTGGGCGGCTATATTCAGCAATACAATGGAAATTTAGGCAATAGCTTCTTCAAATTTAACACGACCTGCTTTGGCGGGGTTACAGCAAACGCAGGTTTATATTTAAACAAATCGTTTGATTTTAACGTTGGAGGTTCCGTAGGTCATTTTGGATATTGCCAAACCGAAACCGACGCAAATAGGGTAATTTCTTTGGAACAAAGGTGTCCCGGCTGCACTGACAGATTAGGAATGGGCGAATTACGATCGATGATGATTGCAGGTAACATCGCGCTTAAATATAAATTCGCGAATGGCTACTTGCTTAAAGAAAATTCGAAATTCGCGCCTTACATTTATGTTGGCACGGGTGTAAATCGTTTGTCGGATAACATGAAAAGACAGTGCGTTGGTGTAGGCAATCACCTGACAATTAATAGTGGCGTAGGGTTAAAATATAATATTAACGAAAGATTTAATATTGGATGCAATTTAGGAGTTGGGTGTTTTATTGCAAAGAAAGTATATTTTACAAATTCAGCTGTGAGTGGAGAAGAAACAGATGCTGAGGATTTAAAAATTGAGAAGAGAAAAGATTTATATATGCAAAATTCTGTGTTTATAGGAATTAATTTTTAGGTGATTCCTTTCGATTGCCCTTAAAACATAAAACATAAAAGAATGCGAGTTTATATGGAATTAGATTTTATAACGAACTTATTATAGTGACGATTCGTGTCTTTTACATATCAAAGCGATTTAACCATTAAGTGAAAAGTACAATAAATAAAAATCTACCTGCTTAAACTATTGTTGTAAGGAATTCGGTTTACGATAGAGCGACCTAACGTCACTTCATCGGTGTATTCGAGTTCATCGCCAACTGCTATTCCGCGCGCAATAGCCGATAAGATTACTTCAAAAGTTGCCAGTTTTCTAAAAATAAAAAAACTAGTTGTTTCGCCTTCCATCGTAGCATTTAGTGCCAATATAATTTCATTTACTTCTTGCTGTTGCACGCGTTCTACTAACGAAACAATGGTTAAATTTGCAGGTCCAATTCCTTCCATAGGAGAAATTAGGCCGCCTAACACGTGATACACACCTTTGTAAAATCCTGTATTTTCAATTGCCATTACATCTCTGTAATCCTGCACCACACAAATTAATTTATGGTTTCGGCCAGTGTTGCTGCAAACTTCGCAAATATCATAGTCGGAAATTGTATGGCAGTTTTTGCAAAATTTTAAATCATTTTTTAAAGATTTTAAAACTTCCGAAAAATTATTTATTTCCTGCGCATCTTGTTTTATTAAATGCAACACATACCGTAATGCAGATTTTTTTCCAACCCCCGGCAATCCCGAAAAATGTGCCACCGCTTGTTCGATAAGTTTTGAACTAAATTCCACCCAGCTTAACTATCAACTATTTATTTAGACAATTCTATTTTTAACTCGATTTCTGCCTGGTACGAAGCCTTATCATACACCTCGAGCGCACGTGTATAATTACGAAAACCCGGAGCTTCAATTTCCATTTGATATTTGCCGGGCGGTAATATTACCACAAACCTTCCGGTTGCAGGGTTAGGCAAATAATTTCCTACGGCTTCCTTTGTAAAGTTGTTACTTACCGAAATAAATACATCTCCGTAATTTATTGCAGCGTTATCTTTGGTGGCTAGCTCTCCAATTACGACCGAATAATCAGTTTCCACATCGTTAAATGTAACACGGTAGATATCGAAATCGCCCTGCCCGCCTGGCTTAGAGGCAGCGATATAGCCAAATTTACTATTTTTGGAAATTCTGAAATTCATATCATCATCGGTTGTATTAATCGGGTATCCTATATTTTTGGGGCGCGAAAATGAATTTGTTGTTTCATCATACAATGATTTAAAAATATCATATCCACCCATACTGGTATGGCCTTTAGAAGAAAAATACAATGTTTTACCGTCGGCAGAAATGTTTGGAAAATCTTCGTCGTATTGCGTGTTTATTGCGCTACCAGCGTTTTGGGGTTCAAGCCATTTGTTACCAATTTTTTTACACAAATAAATGTCGGTGCCGCCTAAGCCGCCTTTACGGTTACTCGCAAAATATAAAATTGTTCCATCGGAGGATATAGATGCCGCAATTTCTTCGCCACCCGAATTCACTTTTGCATCTAATTTTTCAGGTTTCATAAAATTTCCTAGTGCATCCATCTTACTTAAAAAAATATTTCCTTTTGCAGTACCGTCAGGTAAATAAAGCAACATGGTTTCTCCGTTGGCGCTAAGGCCTACTACTTCCATACCACCATTCCCGGTGTTTACCGGAGCTCCAATTGGCAAACCTTTACCGTATTGGCCATTAATTACTTTTGATAAATAAATAGAATTTTTATAAGTTCCATTTTCCAATCGTTCGGCACCTTTTTCAGGGCGCTTAGTATTATAAACAATGTAAGATTCATTAGCAGTAACAAACGGATAATAATCGTTGTAAGCACTATTAATATTTGCTCCAAGGTTCTCAAAAGTAACATCAACCGGATATTTCATTAACTCCTTTGCGTTTATGCAATTTTGTATTTGCAATTCGGCATCTACCAAATTATATACCGTGCCTTTAGCATCAGCTTTAAATTTTTTAAAAGCGTTAGTGGCATCATCAAAGCGGTTAGCGTATTGATAAGCACGGCCTAACAAATATTCTGCATTAGGATCGTGTTTTTCTTTTCGTGTTACTATTTCGAGGTGCGGAACAGCTTTTGCTTTATTTACGTTACTGTTTAAATAACATACGGCAACATTATAATTATAGGTTTCATTTTTAGGATCTTCATTTATTAATTGAAGATAGTCGCCCAAAGCATCTTCATAATTTTCAGCTTTCAGTTTCGCTAAAGCGTGTTCTGGTGAAACCTTCAAAAGTACATCCTCCTGGGCACGAAACACACCGGAAAAAACCATCACAGCAAAAAATAAAAAATAGTATTTCATAAATGTATTTTGTGTTTCCGCAAGAGCAATTTCCTGAAAATGTTTGCCGTGTGGTAAACTGTTTTGTTTAATATAGAACCTTAATTTTGAGGTACTAATTTATACAATTTGCTACAATTGACATTACAATGTGAAAAACTGTTTAATTAGTTTAAAAAAAACAACGCCTAATTGATTAATATTGAGTATACGTTACAAATTTTACATTGATGAAA
>JAYTBK010000165.1:0-4615 GCA_043737035.1 Bacteroidota bacterium
GCCCAGCATTTCTTTTGTTTTTACATTGATTGCGCCTGCAGAATAAGTTTGAGTATCTAAATTAAATAATCGTTTCATTACCAAATTGTCTTTGGATAATATTACTTCGTTCATTTTACCGCGATAGTCGTTGAACTCTTTAACCTGATTTGACATAAAAATTATATTTTATTTTTTTTTACAACGTGCGCACTCACAAAAATACTTATTTCGTATAGCAAATACATTGGCATTGCAACAACCATTTGCGAAGTAACATCGGGCGAAGGTGTAATTACCGCTGCTGCAATTAAAATAATAACCACCGCGTACTTGCGATTATTGCGCATAAACGCAGGCGTAAGCAACCCTAACCGTGAAAGAAAATAGACGATAATCGGCATTTCAAAAACCACACCGGCTACAAGCGTCATTGTAGAAATTAAAGAAATGTAATCATCTAACGTGTTGTTGGTTTGAACAATTGGGCTTGCTGATAATTTATAGTTTATTAAAAAATTATACGACATTGGAAACAATAGAAAATATCCAAAACAAATGCCTATAATAAACAAAACAGAAGCAACAATTACAAACCATTTTGCCGGCCGCGATTCGCTATCTTTTAAAGCAGGTTTTATAAATTTCCACAATTCATACAACACAAATGGAAACGCAATGATGATTCCACCGATTAATGCGATCCACATATGCGTAAAAAATTGTTCGGAAGCCGACAAAGTTTGAAGGTGCGGCGTTTTTACTTCCATACACATCACGCTACCTGCGCCCAGGTGATGACCAAGTGAGCATAGAGCCCGGTACGAAATAAAATCCTGTTTTAACGGCCCAAAGATAATGGTATCAAATAAAAAATCGTTGAAGCAAAAGAGTGTTATGGCAAAAACGGCAATTACAATAGCGCTTCTCACAAGGTGCCATCTCAGCGCATCGAGGTGCTGCATAAACGACATTTGTTGTGATCCGTGATTTAAATCTGCTGCCATAAGAAAGCCAAATTTAGTAATAATATCCGAGGGCTAAACGGTTTTTAGTACTAACAATTGCCTTGAATTATTCCAGAATTAAAAGCTTTTTTGTTTCTGTAAAAATTAATTCTTCCCACAACGCATATTCTTTGGCTGAAGGATGTAAATTATCAGATGCAACAAGTTCCTTTTTTTGTTTCATGGCTTTCGACAATGGAAAAATATCAATACACGTTAAATTTCTTTTTTTAGCTTCGGATTTTATGATGCTATTAAATTCGGTTATGCCTTCGGTTATGTTTCTTCCACTTCCGTATAATGCACCCTGCGGCGTCATCCCAAAATCGGGAATGGTGATTAAAATCAAATTATTTTTTTTACTTAATGTTTTTTGGATAGCGTCGATAATGGTGTTTAAATTTTTGTGGTAAGTAGCCGTTTCCACTTGCCGAACCCAATCGTTTACCCCAATTAATAATGTCGCAAAATCAATCGTTTGTGTATTTAGCAATGGGAGTTCGTTATCTATAACGTTTTGCGTACTGTAGCCGTTTCGGGAATGGTTTGCGAGCAATTTGGTTTTTATTCCTGCCAACGTTAAATTTTTGGCAAGGATGTTTGGCCAGTGTTCATTGGCAGTTGCTGTGCCAGTGCAAATAGTGTAAGAATCGCCAAAGGCAATATATTTTAGCTCGGGATTTTCTTTTTGAATAAACGAAAACATACAAGCAGAAAGAATAAAAAATATAATTTAAAACATGTACTATTTACGAAACTCAATTGCGTTCGGATGATGTTATGATCTAAATAAAGTTTTTAGTCAGTTCGATTGACGATGGAATTTGTCGGTTCGAGTGAAAAAATGCGCCTCTTTAATTTTTTGTATCGAGAACTTTTTATAGATAGTTCTCGCAAGAGACACTTAAAAAGCACTCGAAGTGACCTTATAACAAGGTTTTTAAAACTTCACCGAACTTAAAAATATCTTCAAAAGAATTATACAGTGGCACAGGTGCGCATCGTATAACATTGGGCTCGCGCCAGTCAGGTATTACACCATTTTCAATGAGTTTAGTATATAAATTTTTCCCATGGCCGTGGGCAACAATGCTGATTTGACAACCACGGTTTTTAGGCGGTGTTATAATTTGCAAACAATCATTTTTCTGCAGGTTTATTTCTCCAACTATAAACTCAAGGTACGCCGTTAACTTTTTACTTTTGTCGTTCAGTTTTTTCATTCCAACTTCATCAAAAATATCCAGCGACGCCTTGTACGCAGCCATTGATAATATGGGCGCATTACTCATCTGCCAGCGTTCTACACTTTCTATCGGTTTAAAAACTTTACCCATTTTAAACCTTTCTGTTTTATCATGTCCCCACCAACCAGCAAATAGCGGAAGTCCGGTGTTTTTATGATGTCGCTCATGTACAAAAGCGCCCGCAACACTTCCGGGCCCAGCATTTAAATATTTATAACTGCACCATGCAGCAAAATCAACGTTCCAATTATGCAATTCAAGTTCTAAATTTCCGGCAGCATGGGCTAAATCAAACCCCACAACAGCGCCCGCTTTATGGCCTGCTTCGGTAATCGCTTTTATATCAAAAACTTGTCCGCTAAAGTAATTTACGCCGCCAATCATTATCAGCGCTAGCGAATCTTTGTTTTCTTCTATGGCCTTAATAATATCTTCGTGTCTCACTTCGTATTCACCTTCAAGCGGGGCAATTTCTACAATTGCATCTTCCGGTTTCAACCCGTGAAAACTAACCTGAGATTGCAAAACGTATTGATCGCTTGGAAAAGCTTTTGCCTCACATAAAATTTTATAGCGTTGTTTAGTTGGCCGGTAAAAAGAAACCATTAATAAATGCAGGTTAACGGTAAGCTGGTTCATCATAACAACTTCCGTTGGAAGCGCCCCAACTATTTTGGAGGTTTTTTCGGTAAGCAGTTCATGATAACTTACCCATGGATTTTTTGCTAAAAAATGGCCTTCAACACCAAATTTTGCCCAATCATTAAGTTCTTGCTGCAAGTAACTTTGAGTTGTTTTGGGTTGCAGGCCTAAGGAATTTCCGGTCAAATAAACCATATCGGCGCTTGCATGTTGCGGTATGTAAAACTTTTCCCTGTACGATTTTAAGGGATCATTTTTATCGAGTTGGCGGGCAAATTCGGGTGTGTTTGCAAAGATCATAATTGCTGTTTGTAATCGATAAAATTAATAAATCAATCGGAAATTATCGCGTAGAAAATATTTTTATCTTTGATAGGAATGTCTTTCTCAGCTCATATTCATTTAAGCAAAGCTTTAACTTTTAAAAAAGCGGTTAATTTTGTCAAGATTTGGTTTAGCTATCATACCACCAAATTATTTAATTTAAAATGGCATTTTGGCTTGCCGGTAAGCATGTCCATCGAACCCACTACGAGTTGTAATTTACGCTGCCCCGAGTGCCCGAGTGGTTTACGGCAATTTTCGCGGCCAACGGGAATGCTGGAACCAGATTTCTTTAAAAAAACAATTGATTTAGTTTACCGCGAATTAATTTACCTCACGTTTTATTTTCAGGGCGAGCCGTATTTAAACCCTAATTTTTTAGAGATGGTGAAGTATGCATCCGATAAAAACATTTATACATCTACATCAACCAATGCGCATTATCTTACTCACGAACAAGCCGAAAAAACCGTAAAAAGCGGATTAAAAAAATTGATTATTTCTATTGATGGTACTACACAAGAAACTTATGAGCAGTACCGTGTAGGAGGCATTTTACAAAAAGTAATTGACGGTACTAAAAACATTGTTCAGGCAAAAAAAGAATTAAAAAGTAAAACGCCACATATTGTATTTCAGTTTTTGGTTGTGCAGCCAAATGAACACCAATTAAACGAGGTGATTGAATTGGCAGAAAAGTTAGGTGTAGATGAAGTTGTGTTTAAAACAGCACAGGTTTATAACTACGAAAATGGAAATCCATTAATTCCCACCAACGAAAAATATAGTCGCTATAAAAAGCGGGCAGATGGAACGTATTCTATAAAAAATAAACTACTAAATCAATGTTGGCGCATGTGGAGTGGTTGTGTCATAACGTGGGATGGAGTTGTTGTGCCTTGTTGTTTTGACAAAGATGCAAAGCACCCCTTGGGTGATTTGAAAACCCAAACATTTAAAGAATTATGGATTTCGGAAAAGTATAGAACCTTTCGCCATTCCATATTAACGGCACGCGAAGAGATTGATATCTGCAAAAATTGTACAGAAGGAACAAAAGCGTTTGCATAGCCCGCTTGATATTGTAAGCGATTAACTCAATTTAAATACGCTTTAACTCATTCACCTGTTATATTGTTGATAATACATTATATTTTTAATTATATTAGCTATCTATTTTAAAATCACATTAATGAAAAAACATTCATTTATTCTTTTTGCAGCTATTTCTGCCATTTTTTCGACTGCAGTTAATGCTCAAACACATACGCATGCTACCGATTCGCTAAAGGGATTTGACGAGCAAACCGTTATTAAAAGAGCGACTGGTGTTGGTATCATCGGCTCTGATTTAAAAAATGTGGTAAAAATTGCAAGAAAAGAATTTATTTACGAAAATTTTTATCAAAACAAATC
>JAYTBK010000166.1:0-1728 GCA_043737035.1 Bacteroidota bacterium
TTATACTCTAATTTTTCCCCGGTTTTACGTGCTATATCTATCATTCCTAAACCGCCGCCGCCTTTCAACGACATTTCACCGTTGTTTAAAACCGATTTAAATATATCAGAACCCGGCGCATTAATTGGTTTTGCAGGCCCACGCGTTGTAAAAGAAACAATTGGTAAAGATCTTCCGAAAGGATTTCAAACAGCGGAATTTGTATTGGAACATGGATTTCTGGACAAAATTATTGCGCGTACGGAACTTAAAACAAAATTGGGAACGCTGCTTAAAATGTTTAGAGACTAGGTTTAAATTTATTTTACCCATACTGTTATGCGGCATTGTAAATGTATTGCTTAATCGAGTTAAAGTCCTTTTTGTTTGTTTGCTTTTTCATCCTCTACATCAAAGTCGGCCTGAAGCCCAAGTCAAAATTTAGCGAAATTGTCAAAAACTTTGAGAGTCTCAAGGCGGCGCGGGCAGTAATTCCTCTGTTGTCTTTAATGGTTTGGGAAATTCGCGTTTGCGAAATAGAAATTTCTTTTGAAAGTTTGTGAGCGCTCAGCTCAAGAGGAATTAAAAATTCTTCTATCAACACTTCGCTCAGGTGTATATCTGTTAGTTTTTTCATCGCACTTTATTTTTAATGATAGTCTATCAATTCAATGTTAAACGCATTTCCATTTCCCCACTTAAAAATCAAACGCCATTGGTCATTTAGGCGAGTGGAATAAAAACAAATCGGGCAAATTTTTTTTGATTGCAAAAAAATTTGGCTTTTTTCACATTGTGAAAATTTGTAAAATATAAAATAATTAAACTCCATAAATTCTTCGGATCCGCTATACCAATTCAACTAGTTTAAAAACTGAATCGACTTCGATCTAAACAACCCTTTCTTATGATATAAATCAACGCACAACAGTACCGCGAGAAAGCCCCAAAAAGGCACGGAAGCCTTATCGCTATCTAAAAAATTATTTAAAAAACCATGTACAAAATAGGTGCTTATTCCCATCACAATGCAGATCGTAAATATTTTTAAAGAAGGATCATTTTTGATTTCATAAACCAATCGATACCCTAAATGCATGACATAAAAAACAAGTATTAGCACAATAATAGCTCCTAATAAGCCTTGCTCGCTTAACGGACCGAGGTATTCGCTATGGGCATTTCCTTTATTACCAAAATTGGTGGAAATTTCGGTTTTAAGACTGCTCTTTTGATAAGGTGCATACAAAAACTGATAGGTTCCAGGGCCTGTGCCGAGGTATGGATAATCGCAGAAAATACTTACGGCACTGTACCAACGATTTAACCGTTCCATGTTTGAAACATCGGTAGAGATATTCGTCATGGATTCAATATTAGCTGCAAAGTCTCCGTCGGAATCGGTACTATTCTTGCCGAGCATCATAACTATTTCCGATTGAAACGCTAAAAACAAAACCACTGTAGATATGACACTGATCAATATGCTGCGAAATTTTATTTTTAGTAAAAAAGTTGCAAGTACCGCTAATGATACACCTAAGCTCAACCACCCTGCCCTTGCATAAGATAAAATAATTGAAATTAAAAAAATTCCGAGTAAAGAAACACATAATACTTTTACAGGAAAGGAAACGGAACGCATTAATAACATGCCTCCCATAACCGGAATAAACATTGCAAGTACTGCTCCGTAAGCAGTATGATCATTATAGAAAGGAGATACGATCCAATCAGCCGTTTTTTCGT
>JAYTBK010000167.1:0-1722 GCA_043737035.1 Bacteroidota bacterium
TCTACCTGTTACATCCGTTATCCACGTATAAGAAACCGTATTATTTATCTGCAACAAATTAAAAACTTCAATGCTAATAAACGCCGCCTTCATAAAATGAAAAGGATTTGATTTGGCTAATGGTTTCTCTTCTTTAATTATTTGATAAGCAAAACCAATATCAACACGGCGGTAAGGCGGCATGCGGAATACTTGTTTCCAACGGATATGGTCGGGAGGACCAAACGGTAGCCCCGAACCAAACTGCATGTTTAAGTACATTTTACACGATGGTAGTTTAGGAATGTAATCCTGAAAAAACATTCCAAAGGTTACGCGTTGGTCTGTGGGCCGTGGAATATAACCGGGATGCCGAACGATGCTATCCACCGCGCGTGTATCAAACGTATATCCTTTAATAATTGAATCACCGGCGGCATTAAAATAAGTTACTTGCCTGTCATCAACAATATTTTCGAACGAACGTAAAAAACCAATGGTTGCCCACGATTCAATTCCTTTAATAAACTCACCATTAATTCGCAAATCGGCTCCAGTTGTGTAACCCACCGAATTATTTTTTGCAAAGTACCTAATGCGGGTATTATCAATTTCGTAAGGAATAAGGTTTTTCATTTCCTTATAATAGCCTGCTAAAATTATTTTAAATGGCCTGTTCCACAGATGCAAATTATAATCGGCTGCCAACATATAATGAATGGATTGCTGTGCTTGTATACTTTTATTTAATTGTCCGTCGAAGCCGCGCATTTCTCTGTAAAACGGAGGTTGATAATAATATCCATAGGAGGCTCTGAATAAAATATCGCGTTTCCAGTGCGGTTTGTAGGTAAGTGTTAAACGAGGCGATACAACGGTTTGCGAATTAAAACTCCAAAAATTTGCTCTTACGCCGCCGGTTAAAGATATAATAGAAGAGTCGCGCAACGATTTACTAAACGCGTATTGTACGTAACCTTGTACACGATTGCTCTCCAAATTAATTTTTGTTTTTACAACATCTATTAAATTTATTTCATTAGGATTGTAAGGCCCAACGTAACCCGAGGAATCAATGGTTTTCCACTCGCTTAATTTATCGTTTATAATTTCATGCTGAAACCTTGCGCCCCAGAGTAACTCAGCATTCTTCCGAACTTTGCGCGTGCCTTTATGTTCCGCGTTAAGCACGGTTGCTTCAATGGCATTTCTTCCGTTATTTAAAAAAGTGCCAATGCCTCGGTTAAAAGCAACTTGCCCAAAATTATCTTTACTAAAATCGGCCTCCAGTTGATCAATATAATATTGCCCTTGCACGGTATAATTTTCTTCTTCCTTCGTATTATAAGCGGATGTAATTAATTTTAACTTCGTTCGGTTGTTGGGTTTAAAGGTTGTTGAAAGTCCGCCCATAACAGTGTTGTATTGCGTTACTTCACGTCCATCAAAATAAACGGTAAACCTTACGGCATCTTTTATTGTTCCAAAAGTTGTTTCGCGGTTAGCCGGAATAACCAGATATTGATTGTTGGAAACATTTCCTAAAAATTCTACCGACCATTTTTCGTTTAACGTGAAAGTTAGAAATGTTTGTATATCGTAAAACCGTGGCCGGTATTCGCCCTTAGTATCGAGGCCTTTTAAAATATAGGAATTCGATTTGTACCGCGAGCCAATGCTCCAAGCAAACACGCGATTTTTAGAAACTCCTTGTAAACTTAAATTTCCACCCAACAAACTTCC
>JAYTBK010000168.1:0-1721 GCA_043737035.1 Bacteroidota bacterium
AAAAGAAAGAAGAAACTACGCGCCAACCTATAGTGCACGAAAGTGTGAAAGTCAAAAAGAATATTTTAAAGCCTATTATTAATCCTAAGCCAGCTATAAAAGCCACAGTTCCCGCCACAGTTGCGGTAAATCCGAAAACGTTACCAGAAGAGAAAATCGTTTTAAAACCAGAACAGAAAAGCACCGTTCAACCGCCGATAATTGTTACACAGGAGCCTACGTTGTTGAAAAACACAAGAGCTGAGCAAGTAACAGTTTCCCCTAAAAAAAATCGTAAAAAAAGAAAGATTGTAGCCGAAGAACTTCCTACGATTAATGCTTCATCCACTAATTTAAATTCAGGGGACAGTGAACCGGAACTAGAGCTAAAATAAATCATTTTCGTTCAACATATCTCCTACTCTTTTATCAATAATAAAAGTAAAATCGTTCTCCGAAAAATTTTTTAAGTCTAGCCAACGCATTGATTGCGCGCCTTCCTTAATTTTATCGAAGTCAAACTTATTGTTAGAGGTTTTGAATTGAAAACTTCCTAAGGCTTTCACTCTATAGTAAATGCTTATAACCTGACTATTCGTATTAAAGGCCGAATGCACAAAAAAATCAGTGGTGTAGAAGTGTGAAAGTACTTCAATATCGAGATCAAGTTCCTCTTTAAATTCGCGGATAACACATTCCATTGTTCCCTCACCAAACTCGAGCCCGCCGCCTGGGAATTTGGTAATGTTATTGCCTTTGATATATTCGTCGGATACCAACAACGTGCCTTCATTTACCAAAATACCGTATACCCTTACATAAAAGTGTTTCATTGTGGGTAAAGGTAAGCTTATTAAATCATGTGCAGGTTAAAAGTGCGCTATATGAAGAACTTTCGATTATTTTTTAGTGAAGTAATTTAGATTCGTTGTAATGCCAAAAGTGTGCGTGTTGCCGTTTAAGGCGTATTTTGAGTAGCCGTAGTTAAAATGAAATTTATATATTTTTAGTCCGAAACCTGCGGCAACACCATTGGCCACTTTTTTATCGGGCAAAAACATTTCTTTGCCTTTTCTGAAATTATAACCCACACGAATAAAAAAGTTTTTACCAAAAATAATTTCTGTAGCTAGAGTGATGTGTCTACCAAACTTATCAAGATTTTTTGTAAATTTTTCATTCCGAAGTTGCTTAGAAGTTTTTGCACTGGTTTGCGCTGAAAAAGGATCGGTGGAAGAATTTTGATTTAAAAGACTCACATAAGTGAGATCCCATTTAAAGAGTTCATCGTATTGAAAAATAACCCTGAATGGTGCTTTAGCTACTTTTTTACTGATGCCAAACTGAATATCAAATGGAGTTTTACTAAGTGTTGCCGTTGTGTAGTTTTTCCAGATTTTACCGTAATTTTTGGCTAATAAACTTACCGTTAATTGTCTTTTATTGTGATAAGTTAAACCAACATCCACAACATTTCCCATTGCCCAGTAACTATCGTAGTGCGAATAAATAGTTTTTAAGCACGCACCAATGGTTAATGTGCTATCCTTGTTTATGGGTTTGGAAATGCTCAAATTAAAACTGTAATCAGCTGCTTTAAAAGTTCCCGTTTGTAAATTATATTCATCCCGTCCATCAAATTTTCCATAACTGAAATATTCGATGCCCATACCGAAAGTTCCAAATCGTTTAAGGTTTTTTGCAAACAAAAAATTACCGTAATTTAAATCAGAAACAAAATT
>JAYTBK010000169.1:0-4590 GCA_043737035.1 Bacteroidota bacterium
GTACAATTTCCGAACTTTGTGTTTTTAGCCATCAAAACGCTTATGGGCGAACCAACAATGTTACTCCGGCCAATAACCACACAGTGTTTTCCATCGGTAGCGATATTGTAACGAACGAATAACTCAACAATACCAGAAGGTGTAGCGCTTACAAAGGTTGGCAAATTAAGCATTAAACGGCCAACGTTTGTGGGGTGAAACCCATCCACATCTTTCGACGGAAGGATTGCTTCAATAATTTTTTGTTCGGAAATATGTTTAGGTAAAGGCAGTTGAACAATGTAACCATCAATATCCTTATCGTTATTGATGGTTTTTATATGCGATAACAATTGTTGCTCGGTAACATCGTCGCTTAATCGGATGAGTGTTGATTTAAACCCAACATTTTCGCAGGCCTTTACTTTATTGCTTACGTAAGTTTGTGAAGCGGCGTCGTTACCAACTAAAATTGCTGCAAGATGAGGCTGTTTTTTTCCCTGATCAATAAGTTGTTTAACTTCAACTGCAATTTCAGTTTGTATTTGGAGTGATATTTTTTTTCCGTCGATTATTGTCATATTTACGTTTTGAAATTCGAAAGTGGAAGGTTTACCAGTTAATAAAAATCAATCCATTTTAACTTTCCTATATTTTAACTTCCACGAGAGAATTACATTTTAGGCATTCCGCCCGGCATATTTTTCATCAGTTTTGCCATTTGATTTTTGTCGCCCATCATGCGCATCATTTTACGTGTATCTTCAAACTGCTTCAATAATTTATTTACTTCCTGTATGGTTTGTCCGCTTCCTTTTGAAATACGTTGTCGGCGTGAGCCATTAATTAAGTCGGGATTTACCCTTTCTTTTGGTGTCATGGAGCCTATAATGGCTTCAATACCTTTAAATGCGTCTTCGTTTATTTCCGTATCCTTCATCGCTTTTCCAACGCCCGGTATCATTCCAACTAAATCTTTAATATTTCCCATTTTTTTGATCTGCTGAAGCTGACTTAAAAAATCGTTAAAGTCGAATTGATTTTTTGCGATTTTTTTAGAAAGTTTTCGCGCTTCCTCTTCATTAAATTGTTCTTGGGCGCGTTCAACTAACGTAACCACATCGCCCATTCCCAAAATACGATCGGCCATACGTTCGGGGTAGAAAACATCGAGCGCTTCCATTTTTTCGCCGGTACCAATAAACTTGATTGGTTTATTTACAATAGATTTTATAGATAATGCTGCTCCACCACGCGTATCACCATCAAGTTTGGTTAAAATAACTCCGTCAAAATCTAGTCGGTCGTTAAATGCTTTGGCGGTATTAACAGCATCCTGGCCCGTCATTGCGTCAACCACAAATAAAATTTCGTTTGGCTTAATTGCTTTTTTAAGTTCAGCAATTTCGTTCATCATCTGTTCATCAACAGCCAAACGTCCGGCAGTATCAATCAGTACAATACTGTTACCGTTTTCTTTGGCCTGCACAATTGCAGCTTGGGCAATTTTTATTGGATTTTTTTCTTCTTTATTTGAAAATACATCCACACCAATTTGTTCGCCCAAAACGTGGAGTTGATCAATTGCCGCCGGACGGTAAACATCACAGGCAACCAGTAACGGTTTTTTTCCTTTTTTTGTTTTAAGGTAATAAGCGAGTTTCCCTGTAAATGTTGTTTTACCCGAACCTTGTAAACCGCTCATTAAAATAATTGTAGGATTGCCACCTAAAAAAATTTCCTCCATTTGTCCACCCATTAACTGGGTAAGTTCATCATGGGTAATTTTTACCAAAAGCTGGCTTGGCGAAAGGGCAGTAAGTACATTTTGCCCAAGGGCTTTTTCTTTAACTGTATCGGTAAATGTTTTAGCAACTTTATAATTTACATCGGCATCAAGAAGCGCCTTGCGTACTTCTTTAAGTGTTTCCGCAACATTGATTTCGGTTATTTTTCCCTGACCTTTAAGGGTTTTAAATGCTCTATCGAGTTTATCGGATAAATTATCAAACATGTTTTAAAGTTTTAGAGTGCAAAGATAAGTTTTATTGGTGAATTAAGGCTTTTGCGATGTTTCATTTTCTTCGCGGATTAATCTTACAAACCAATTTTTTCGTTTACTATTTTCAGGATCTCCGCTTCCATTAAAATGGTTTTATTTTCAATATCTTTTCCTTTTGTTATGATGTTGGAAACATATATTTTATCATCGTAGCCGCCTGCATTAATACGCACGTTCATAAACGCTCCCATTACGGCACTTCTTGCACACAGTGCGCCAACACCGGAATCCGACACAGAATTTGGATTTCCGATTTCAGCCATCGCTTTAATTATTTCCATGCTTTCAAAACACAGGTGCATTACTTTGAATGGAATTTCGATAGCAAATTTTGTTGCTTCCTGTATGCTTCGCGTTCGTTGATTTTTTTCTTCTTCGGTAGTTTTTGGTAAGCCAAAAGCGACCATAATTTTATTAAAAGCCAAAGTATCTGCATCTACTAATTTGTTTAATTCCGATTTGATGGTTTGTCCTTTCTCCGCCCAAACACTAAATTCTTCCCATTTATTATCCCACCCTTTTTTGTGCGCTGATAAATTTGCAACCATTGTTGCAAGGGAAACGCCCAGAGAACCCACATATGCTGAGATGGAACCACCACCCGGCGCCGGGCTTTCGCTTGCGGTTTCGTTTGCAAACTCAACAAGCGTCATTTCAATCAATTTATTTTCGGAAGTATTTTTTAATAGATATTCTATAACCCGTTCTTCAGGTTTAAACGAACCAAGCTCATCCAAGCCCATCGTTTTTACTGCAATTTTTATCAATTCCTTTTCTGATACTCCGCTAGAACGTTGCTGTTTTAGCAAAAAATATTTGCCCGCATTGAGTAATGATTGGAGTGGAACGAGGCCAACTAATTCCGATCCGGTTACACGAATGCCACGCTCCGCAGCTTTTTTACAGACTTCATCAAAAGCTATGTGTAAAGGTGTGACCTTAATGTTTGTAAGGTTCATTGAAATTTGAGCAATGCCGTATTCTTCAATATACCAGCCAATAGCTTTTACGGATTTTAGCGAACCGGCTACTGATACTGGTTTTCCAGCCGCGTCCATCACAATTTTTCCGGTAATAGGATCGCCTTCGCGTTTTACACGCCCAGCCTCCCGCACATCGAAAGCAATAGAATTTGCGCGCCTTGTTGAGGTTGTATTTAAATTGACATTGAAAGCCAATAAAAAATCGCGCGCACCAATTACGGTTGCACCACGTTTTTCATCATATTCTGATGGGCCAAAATCGGGCTTCCACTCTGGCAGTTTTATTTTTTTAAAAAATCCTTCGTACTCTCCTGCCCGAATAACCGATAAATTATTACGTTGCGTATTTTTTTGCGCCGCTTCATAAAGGTAAATTGGTAGGTGCAATTCCTCCCCAACTTGTTTAGCAAGTAACTGCGCATAGTGGGCGGTTTCTTCCATGGTTATATTTGCGATAGGTATAAAAGGGCAAACATCGGTAGCGCCCATGCGAGGGTGTTCGCCTTTATGTTTTGACATATCAATTAATTCACCGGCTTTTTTAATAGCTAAAAATGCAGCCAAAACAACGGCTTTTGGCGGGCCAACAAATGTAACAACGGTTCGGTTTGTGGCTTTACCGGGATCAACATTCAGTAGCCTGACATCATCCACCGACTCTATTTCGTTGGTAATTTGTTTTATGATGGAAAGATTTATTCCTTCAGAAAAATTAGGTACACATTCAATTAATTGCTGCATATAAGAGTAGGTATTTGTAACGCTTAAAAATATGAAAATTAATGTTTTTATAAACGTATGTATGAAAGTAAATGGAAATATTTATTTTGTATTTTTTTATTTTTAAGTAAATTTGGAGTAAACGATTAAAATGAATATTTCGATTACTAAAGTTGAACTTGCTAAAAATTTATTGGATACTAACAGCGAAGTAATACTAAAGCATGTTAAAGCAGTTTTAAATAGTTATAAGACTGATTTATGGAATGATTTAAGCGAGATTCAAAAACAATCAGTTATAACAGCTCAAAAACAGCTAACAAAAGGTGAAAGAAAACTACATACTGATGTAATGAAAAAGTATAATAAATGGCTTTCAAAATAATCTGGTTGCCTGAGGCAGAAAAAACGTTTGAAGCAATTATCGAGTATTTAGAAAAATACTGGATTGAAAGAGGAATTAAAAAATTTGTTATTGCTACACATAAAACTGTTTTCTTATTAGAACAAAATCTTTTCTTATTCAAAGGGTCAGAAAAAGTAACTATTTATGAAGTGTTGGTGAGCAAAAACAACTTGCTAGTGGATCAAATATCTGAAAAGTCAAAAAAAGTTAAGCTATTAAGTTTTTGGGATACTAGGCAAAATCCTCAGTCAAAATTTTATAAACAGTTATAATTGAATCCAAACTCTCATATATTTATTTACGTTCAAAAAATTACACCACGTGTAAAATATATTTTTAATTTAATATTAAAAGATTGCCTCGGCTTAAGTTTTACAATAACTGGAAACGAGGATGATTATAAGCAATTTGAAGGCTATAAATTTTCTTACAGCAAACAG
>JAYTBK010000170.1:0-10841 GCA_043737035.1 Bacteroidota bacterium
ACTATTTGCTTAAATGGGTTAACCACTTTTACAAATAATTCCACGGTGAGTTCCGGAATTATATCGTCAATATTATGGCAATTTGGTAATGGAAATCAATCACCATTAGCGCAACCTTCACATCAATATATGAGTGCCGGTACCTTTGCTGTTACATTGAGTGTTACAACTAACAACAATTGCAGCAACTCCGTTACGCAAAATGTTTTGGTTAATCCTCTTCCAAATGTGTCGTTTGCAGCAGGCAACGGATGTTTAGGTTTGCCTACAAGTTATGGTAATACGAGTTCAATCAATGCCGGCAGTATCATTAATTATCTTTGGGATTTTACATCCGATGGCGTGCCCGACAATACAGGTTTTTCTCCATCTAATTTATTTTTGGCCCCGGGTACGTATACAACAAAGCTCATGGCAATATCCGATAAAAATTGTGTAGCTACTTATTCGGTGCCTGTAATTATTTATCCTGCGCCCGTTATGCAATTTTCAGCAGCAACGGTGTGTATGGGAAACGCAACTACATTTACCAATCAATGTTCGGTAAGTTCAGGACAAGTTACAACATTTAACTGGAACTTTGGTGATGGAAGTTTTGCCTCAACCTCAGGCACACAAAATAATTATGCAACGGCAGGCAACTACAACGTTTCGCTTACTGCCTCTACAAATTATAACTGCACGGGCATTGTAACACAGCAGGTTATCGTTTTGCCAAAACCAAATGTAAATTTCATCTCAACAACCGCGTGTTTAAATCAAACTACTCAATTTACAAATCAAAGTAATATAAGTTCGGGGTCTGTAAATTTTTACCGTTGGGATTTTGATAATAACGGCACTATAGATGATACAACGGCAAACCCGGTGCATGTGTTTCCAAATGCCGGAAATTCGCAAAGTAAATTAAGTGCTGGTTCAACTAATAATTGTTGGTCGCAGGTAGTTAACCCAGTAGTGGTTCATTTTAATCCCATTGCTAATTTCAATGCGCCATCTGTTTGCTTACCACAATCAAATTCTTTCACAAATTCGTCGGCAAGTATTGATGGTTCAATTACTTCTTTTAATTGGGATTTTAACGGTGATAATCTAACTGATAACATCATACAAAATCCGCAACATAATTTTATCCTTACTGGCGTTTATGGTGTAAGACTTGAAGTGCAAACTCAGTATGGCTGTACAAATACCATTATTAAATCTGTTTATGCAAATGCGACACCTACAGCCTCTTTTGTGGCTCAAAACAAAGCGGGTTGTCCAAGTTTGTGTGTTAACTTTACTAATAAAAGTTCAATAAGCAATGGCAATATCAACACTTTCCAATGGATTTTTGGAGATAATACTCCGCCGGAATATGTGCAAAATCCTGTTCATTGTTACAATTCCGGTAATTACGGGGTAACGCTTAGAGTAGTTTCCGACAGCGGATGTGTTGGCGTGCAAAACATACCCGCCTATATAACGGTTTACCCCATGCCTTTGGCCGATTTTAATATTACACCAACCGAAGTGGATATTACAACGCCTTTAATTGAAGTGGAAAACAAATCCACCGGCGCTACATCAATAACCTATTTTTTTAATGATGGAACTGCCCCAATCACTACAAATAACTTTACTCACCTATTTAATACCGATGAGGCAAAAACAGTAGGAATTTTGCAGGTTGTAAGCAACCAGTTTTTGTGTAAAGATTCGATTGTGAAATTAATAACCATTAAACCAGCCTATGTTATTTATATTCCCAATGCTTTTACGCCCAATAGCGATGGCCTTAACGATGGATTTAAAGCTCTTGGCGTTGGTATAGAAAGTTTTACCATGCAGGTGTTTGATCGTTGGGGGAAAATGGTTTTTGAAACCAATGATATAAATAACGGCTGGGATGGCGCGGTAGGAAAAGGCAATAGTGAAGATGCCAAGCAGGACGTTTATGTGTGGAAAGTAAAGGTAAAGGATATCAAGCATAATAACCACGATTTGATCGGCCATGTTACGATTCTTAAATAATGTAAAAAAATAAATTAAAACCAATTGCATAGAAGTTTGTTGATACCTTTAGTAGATAATAAATTTTAAAAAATAATTTTATGGCTTTAGAAATAACAGATGCGAACTTTGAAGAATTGGTATTAAAATCCGACAAACCTGTGTTGGTTGATTTTTGGGCAGAATGGTGTGGCCCTTGCCGGATGGTTGGCCCAGTTGTGGAAGAATTATCAAACGACTATAAAGGAAAAGCAGTTGTAGGAAAGGTAAACGTTGATAGCAATTCAGGCATATCATCAAAATACGGCATAAGAAATATTCCTACACTATTGGTTTTTAAAAACGGTGAAGTTGTAGATAAACATGTAGGAGTTGCAGCAAAAAATGTGTTGGCAGGTAAACTTGACGCTCATTTATAAGGTAATTGTTTTCTATTTATAAAAACTTCCTGATGTATTTCAGGAAGTTTTTTTTTGGTTGATAGTGAAAATTGCCTAGATCATTCCCCACTTTAATGTTAAAAAATTTGAGATTTATTCGAAAATGCCCGTATTTGTTGGCATTCACAGTTTAGTAACAATTTTGTAACTATTTTATTATACTGTGGCATTAGGTTTGCCTTAATACAATAAATTAAAACAAAGCAATATGAATACGACGCAGGCAATGATCATTTTAAATAACGGCATACGAAAATACGGTACAATAATAAACGGAGAATACGAAGGGAGAATTAAATTTATTCCTGCAACTGAAATTGTATTAATGGATGAAGCACAATTATCAAATTTAATTGAGCACATACCGGTAGCAAATATTTTTTCGATTGATACCTATTTAAAATAAAATAAATTCATATTAATTAAAAAGCTTCGTTAATTATCGGAGCTTTTTTTATTTAAATATACCGTCAATTTGCGCAGTATGGTGTATACCATGCCAAGCATATAATTGAGTAGCTTCCGATAACGTAAAGGTTTTATGGTATTCCGGATGCACATACGAGCGGTTAAAATCCTCTTCACTCATCACCTTTAATAATTCTGAAAAACGCTGTTGTATTCCTTCAAATAAAAACAACGAGCTTTCAACGCCCAATTTATAATCTGGTAATTCGGCCCAAAGGTTTTGGTTATATGCTTTTATAATTGGATTAGGTTCCGTGAGTGCCAGTTTAAACCGGCAAAGCATATTCATGTGCGAATCGGACATGTGATGAACAATTTGCCTGATCGTCCAACCGCCTTCTCTGTAGCTTAACTCAAGGTCTTTATCAGAAAGGAGTTCGAGCCTTTTTCTCAGGCTAGCGGGCGCTGCTTCAACCATCATAATAGAATGGTATAAAACCTCTTTTGTAAATTCAACCTGATTTACTTTTCCTATCGGATATACTTTGTCGTCTAATGTTTCATTCATGATTACGGAATTTAGAAGAGATTAAAGCATCAAAGTGAAAGATTTAATTACTTAATACTTTAACCCTAATACTTTCTCATTTCGTATTAAATATTCAACGCTCTATTCCCCGTAGAATTTAAAGCAGCTTCTTTTAAAGCTTCCGTAAAAGTGGGATGCGCGTGACTGATACGACCAATATCTTCGGCGCTTGCCCTAAACTCCATTGCTACAACAGCTTCGCCAATTACATCGGCAACGCGCGGGCCAATCATATGCACACCTAAAATTTCGTCGGTAATTTCATCCGATAAAACTTTAATAAAACCATCCGTGTCCATACTTGCCTGAGCGCGACCACTGGCTTTAAAAGGAAACGACCCTGATTTAAATTTGGTTCCTTTTTCTTTTAGCTGTTCCTCGGTTAAGCCTACAGAAGCAACTTCTGGCCAGGTGTAAACCACACCCGGAATTAAATTATAATTGATGTGAGGTTTTTGTCCAGCAATTTGCTCGGCAACAAAAACACCTTCTTCTTCAGCTTTATGCGCTAACATTGCTCCAACCACCACATCGCCAATAGCAAAAATGTTATTCGCACTTGTTTTTAAATGTGCATCAACCGCTACACGTCCTCTATCATCTAATTTTACGCCGGCCTTTTCAGTGTTCAATCCTTCAGTGTAAGGCTTGCGACCAACACTCATGAGCACGTAATCACCCTTAAGTTCTATTTTTTCTCCCTTGTCATTTTCAGCGCTTACTGTAACTTCTTTTCCTTTAGCCGCAGCGCTTGCAACTTTGTGTTTCATGTAAAACTCAATCCCTAAACTTTTTTTCATTACACGCTGGAGCTCTTTACCAAGCCCGGCATCCATGGAATAAATAAGACGGTCCATGTATTCTACTACTGATACTTTTGAGCCCAATCGCGCATATACGCTTCCTAATTCCAAACCAATAACTCCACCGCCTATAACAATTAAATGTTTAGGAATTTCGGTTAATTCAAGCGCTTCAGTCGAAGTAATAATTCTTTTTTTATCTATTTCAATTCCGGGCAGTGATGATGGCTTTGAGCCGGTGGCAATAATTGTTTTTGCTGATTCAATTTGTTGCGATTTTCCATCGTTCGTTATGTCTATAAGTGTTTTTGAAGCAAAACTACCAACACCAGTAAAAACAGTAATATTATTTTTCTTCATTAAAAAAGCAATACCAGCATTGCTCTGCTTAATAACGCCTCGTTTCCGTTCAATCATCTGCTTGAAGTTAACTTTTGGAGCTTTAACTTCAATACCATGTGCTTCAAAATTATGCACGGCATTATGAAAATGTTCGGATGAATCGAGTAATGCTTTTGAAGGAATGCAACCTACATTTAAGCAGGTACCGCCTAAAACAGGATATTTTTCGATAATCGCAGTTTTTAAACCCAATTGTGCACAGCGTATTGCCGCAATATATCCTCCTGGACCCGAACCGATAACGGTTACATCAAATTTTTCCATATAGTGTAAAATTATTTTTTAAAATTAAAGTTGAAATTTACGCAAAATTTAATTCTGATTTTTTCTATTATAGCGTTTTTTAGGATGTTGTTTGCTTCTAAATACTGCGTAAATAAAAATAAGATCCTTTATTATTTCGTAAATTATCAAGTAGGGAAAGTTTTTTAATAATGCCTGTCGAAATGTTTTTATTTTTATTGAAAAAGTTGGAGGATTTGATAATATGAAATCGGCTACATTTTCCCAATCATCAATGAATTTCGATCCCAATCCGGTTTATTTATTCTCGTACCATTCAACTGAATTTGAAATATTATCATCAACACAGGAAAGAGGGTGTAATTTGCATTTCATTTTTTTAGATGTTTGGACGTTTTCTTCCGAATATCCTTTAAGCTAACACTTTAAATTTCTCCTTTTAAGAATTGTTTTTTTCTGAAGTCTATAAGCTTTACATCATTATTGCTTAATTCAAATGAGGAATGCGTTTTATTAAGTATTGTGTAAACTGCGGTTAAAATAGACTCACCACTTGTTAAGTCAATACCCTTATGAATCTCTTTCTTTAATGCAAGTGAAGTTATAATACAAATTTAATAAAATTAATTTTTTTTAAAGCGCAAATATTGACTCCAAATAAATAAGAGCAAAGCCATTAAAGATGCCACGTAAGAAATTACATCTCCAAACCTTACGAAAATAGTCTTTTTATTATTAGGTGTCATCTGCTTAACAATAAGCGCTTCTTTCCAATAAGGAGTAGCTTGTTCAATTTCACCTAACGGGGTTATGAAACACGAAATGCCCGTATTTGCACAGCGAGCAATTTCTTTGCGGGTTTCTATAGCCCGTAACGTAGCGTAAGCTAAATGCTGTTTATGACCCGGCGTATTTTGCCACCAACCATCATTTGTGATAATAAATATAACGTTAGCTCCGTTTCTAATATAATCGCCAACAAAATCGGGGTACACACTTTCGTAACATATTACGGGAGCAATCGCCATTTTTTTATTGTCACTAAAAAAAACACTGCGCTCGTTTTGAGTACCGAGACTACCCATTGTGCCGCCTAAATTAATGGCAAAATTTTCGAAATATTTAAATATAAAAGGAAAAGGCATTTTCTCAACACCAGGTACTAATTTCGATTTATGATAATAGGAAATTTTGTTACTGTTGTCAATTTGCAAGCCCGTGTTATACGATTCAAAATATATGTCAGCATTACTGTATTTTCTAGCGGTAGCGGATTTTGTTTCCTCAGGACCATATGTGTACATGGTATTTGCGCCGGTAATAATGGTTAGCTTCGGATACTTTCTCAATATACTTTCTCGTAAAAATTGAATGGATTGAGACTCTAACTCTTTTCCTTCATAAATATTTTCGGTTAAAAAAGTTTCAGGCATTACGAGGTAATCAACTGTTGAATCAAGCGTACCATTTAGTTGTTGTAACAATTTTTGTAATTGCACTTCCGGTTCGGTATAAAATTTATCATTGTAAGGATCAACATTTGGTTGTATTATAAGGGTTTTGTATGTTTCCGATTTGCTACCTTTATTAAAAGTGAATAATATAATATAGGATAAGGCGATAGGAATTATAATGATTAAAACCGGTTTGATTATTTTTTTAGCCTGATACGAATCCAGTTTAGTTAAATTAAAAAACAAAATATTTACAATTAATATCCACAAACTTCCACCCGATGTGCCAGTAAATTCATACCATTGAACCCAGTTATGCGTGTTTGCAAAAACATTGCCCAGCGTTAACCAAGTCCATGTTAAATCCCATAAAGTATGTCCGTACTCAAACCCAAGCCACAAAGGAACTAACATCCAAATTGCCCATGGTTTTTTGAGTCTGCGTTTTAAATTGTGCCATATAATAAAAACAGTACACATTAATATGGCGTTACATATTATTGCCATTGCAGCGCCTTCTAACGATGCGTAATATATCCACCATGTAACACAAATATTCCAAATAAAAAATGTGAGGTAACTTAAACCTATTAACTGTAATTTGTTTCGTGTATTAAAGGCGACGTTACAAAATTTTTCTTCTATCGTAAGTAACGGCACAAAGGCAATAAAAATTAAAAAAGTAAATGGTGCAAACCAGGCAGCACTTAAAAGTAAGCCGCTAATTAATGCAAGTACGTAATTTGGAAGTCGTTTTAGCACGTGCAAATATACTTAAAAACTGTGGTGCGAAATTTCAGATTGCACTCTAAATCTTTCGGCCAATTTATGGCGCTTTGTGTTTTTTTGTATCAATAGTTAATGGTTTAATACTTATTATTGTTGCATTAAAAAATAATTTATTTTAAATTAATTGAAGTTTACTTTATTACACACCGACCTTAAAACCAATGCGCGCGCAGGCAGCATTGAAACCGCACATGGCATAATTCAAACGCCCATATTTATGCCGGTGGGCACATCAGCTACTGTAAAAGCGGTGCATCAGCACGAGTTAAAAAATGACGTTAAAGCGCAAATAATTTTAGGAAATACATATCATTTGTATTTAAGGCCAGGACTTGAAGTGCTTGAAAATGCGGGTGGTTTGCACAAATTTAATGGTTGGGATAATCCTTTGTTAACCGATAGCGGCGGGTATCAAGTTTTTTCACTTGCTAACTCACGTAAGCTTACCGAAGAAGGCGCAACTTTTAAATCGCACATTGATGGAAGTAAACATTTATTTACTCCGGAAGGCGTAATGGATATTCAGCGTACAATTGGTGCTGATATTATTATGGCTTTTGATGAATGTACACCTTATCCATGCGACCATCGTTACGCCAAAAATTCTCTTGGCCTTACGCACCGTTGGTTAGATAGGTGCATTAAAAGATTTGGTGAAACAGAACCAAAATATGGGTATTCGCAAACGTTATTTCCTATTGTGCAGGGATCGGTTTATAAAGACCTTCGAATTGAATCGGCAGAATATATCGCTTCTAAGGATGCTGAAGGAAATGCAATCGGTGGTTTATCCGTGGGTGAACCTGCAGATGATATGTATGCCATGACAGAAGTTGTTTGTAACATACTACCGCCGGATAAGCCCCGGTATCTTATGGGTGTTGGCACTCCTGTAAATATTTTGGAAAGTATAGCGCTTGGTATTGATATGTTTGATTGTGTGATGCCCACACGTAATGCACGACACGGTTTATTATTTACGCAAAATGGAATTATAAATATTAAAAATGAAAAGTGGAAAAATGATTTTTCTGTCTTAGATGAAAATGGTACAAGTTATGTAGACGCCCAATACAGCAAGGCATATTTAAGACATCTATTGGTGTGCGGCGAATATTTATCGGCTCAAATTGCGAGCATTCATAACCTGGCATTTTATTTATGGTTAGTAACCGAAGCAAGGAACCGCATTATTAATGGTACATTTTACGACTGGAAAAATAAAATGGTAAAACAACTGGCCCAACGGCTTTAGTCTCTTTCCTTTGGAGAGGTCTGGGCTGAGGTTTACAAACGTATGCTTAAAATACTCGATAGATATATACTTCGGCGTTTCATAGGAACATTTTTTTTCTCTATGGCCCTTATGCTATCCATATTTATTGTGTTCGATATTTCCGAAAAACTTCAGGATTTTGTAGCTAGTAACGTTCCTGTGCGCGATATAATAATCGATCATTATTTAAATTTTATACCTTTTTACGGCAATCTGTTCAGCCCACTCTTTACATTTATTGCGGTAATTTTATTTACGTCGAAAATGGCGTACAAAACTGAATTCGTTGCTATTTTATCAAGTGGCACAAGCTTTAGGCGCATCTTACGGCCTTATATGATAGGGGCGGCGCTTATTACATCGTTATCGTTGGTTTTAAATCATTTTATAATTCCGAAATCAAATAAAATACGCATCGCTTTTGAAGATAAGTACATCAACAACGGTTATACTACCGATGAAACTAACATCTTTAAACAAATAGCGCCTGGTACAATTTTATACCTTTCTAATTTCGACAATCGTACAAATTCATCAAATCAAATCTCTATCGAAAAAGTGCAGGATAATAAGCAAACTTATATGCTGAAAGCCGATAATATGAAATGGGATAGCATAAAAGGAATGTGGAACCTTACAAATGTTTTTGAACGTAACATTGTTTACTCAACAGTTAAGGACTCGGCAAATCCGCAAAAACAGAAAATTGTTTTTAAAGAAACCCATAAGTTTTATCCGACAAAAAAAATTAAGATTGATTTTTCGCCTAAGGATATGGCACGTTTTGAAAGTAACATTGCGGTTTTACCTTACTTCGACTTAAAAAATTACATTAAACGGGAGAAACAAAAAGGATCGAGTCGAATTGAATTTTTTGAAGTTGAAATGTACAAACGCACAGCTTTTCCATTTGCGACTTTTATACTTACTATTATTGGCGTATCCATATCATCACGTAAAGTGCGTGGCGGTGTTGGTTTGCATATTGCAATTGGCCTTGTGTTAAGTTGTTTATATATTTTATTTATGCACGTATCAACCACTTTTGCAACATCGGGTTTGGCTCAGCCGCTGCTGGCGGTTTGGATTCCCAACATTGTATTTTCTTTCGTCGCGTTTTATTTGTACCGTAGAGCCCAGCAATAATTTTATGTTCACTTCACTTAAATTTTATTTTAAACTTCACCCTTTACGGACGATATTGTTTTTGGGTTTATGTTTCCGTGTGATAGCTACTGTTTTCTCCAAGGGTTTCGGATTTTTCGACGATCATTTTTTGGTTTTGGAAGCCGCACAATCTTGGGTTGATGGCGCAGATTATAATAATTGGTTACCCTCGGCAAATGATCCTGGGAGGCAGCCGCAAGGCCATTCGTTTTTTTACGTGGGCTTACACTATCTTGTTTTAAAGGGCCTAACGGTTTGCGGTTTTACCGATGCGCAGGGCAAATTATATGTTATTCGCTTCTTACACTCTCTATGGTCGATGCTCACCATTTATTACGGATTCAAAATCGCCTATAAAAGGTCGAACTTACAAGTTGCAACTTGGGTTGGCATGGCACTCTCACTATATTGGTTTTTCCCTTTTTTAAGCGTACGAAATTTAGTAGAAATTACTTGCATTCCTCCAATGGTAATGGCTACGTGGCTGGTATATAAAAATGATTTTAAATTTTCGGGTAAAACAGCATTTATTATTGGCGGCCTTTTAGCTATCGCGTTTTCGCTTAGGTTTCAGTCGGTTATTTTTACTGCCGGTTTTGGCGCGGCGTTAATAATTTTAAAAATATCTTTTAAAAACATTGCGCTTGTAATACTTGGGTTTATTGTATTTGCAGGAATAACGCAGGGAATTCTTGATATATACGTTTGGAAAAAACCTTTTGTAGAATTTATTGCCTACGTGCAATATAATATTGATAATGCCACGGTATATGGCGTCAACGTTTGGCATATGTACCTTTCGCTGGTGCTCGGTCTTTTAATTCCACCGGTTAGTATCTTAATTTTTATTGGGTATTTTAAAAATTGGAAAAAAGAACCGCTTTTATTTTGGCCCACCTTTTTGTTTTTTGCTTTTCATACTTATTTTCCTAATAAGCAGGAACGGTTTATACTCCCTATAGTCCCATTCATCATCATTTTGGGGGTGATGGGAGCTTATCAGATTATTATTTATAAAGGATGGAATTCTAAGAAATGGTTTTTAAATGCCGTTAAAATTTGTGTGGTTTTAAATTTATTGTTGTTGCCAATTCTTACTTTATCTTATTCCAAACGCAATAGAGTAGAAGCTATGTGTTACATTGCAAAACATGGAGATTGCGTCCGTTTAATTATTGAAGATTCTAATAGAGATGATTTCACCATGCCGCCTCAATATTATCTCGGTAATTGGAGTTCGACTTTCGGGGTAACAAAAATTTTTACGCCCGACAG
>JAYTBK010000171.1:0-1714 GCA_043737035.1 Bacteroidota bacterium
GTCGTTTTTTGATTTACAAGAAATAAAAATGATACTTCCTAAAATTAAAACTGACAATGTGTATAAAATGATTTTTTTCATTTTGTGAATTTTTTGTTATTCAAATATAGCATTATTTATTTAGCAAACAAATATTTACACTCATTGCTTTGCCACATCTACTGGTTAATAAAACGTTTTCCCGTTTGCAACCATATTTTTTAAAAGGATACATGGCCTGTATCGATCCTCGGAGTAATCACTGTATAATGTATTTAACGTATCCAAAATATTTTTAACTCCTAATTCATCTGCCCAGTGTAGTAAACCTTTCGGGTAATTTACTCCTTTAGTCATTGCAAGATCGATATCACTAATGGATGCGATTCCAAGGTAAGCAGTATCAATTGCCTCATTTATCAACATGCATAAAATCCTGTTTACAATATACTTTCCTAAAATTTCATCTTTGTTTGGTTGAGGTAACGATGTTCCTTCGTTGTAATCATAAAATCCGCGGCCTGATTTTTTTCCTAAAAATTTCGCTTCCAACAATCGCTTCTGACTTAACGCCGGCTTAAATTTTGGATCATAGTAAAGTTGTTTCCAAACAGTTTCCGTAACCACATAATTTACATCGTGCCCAATCATATCCATCAATTCAAACGGTCCCATTTTAAAACCGCCGAGTTCCCGCATTGCCCAATCGATGGTAGCTATATCAGCAATTTGCTCTTCATAAATCCGCAAGGCTTCACTGTAAAAGGGGCGCGCTACGCGGTTTACGATAAAGCCAGGAGTATCTTTTGCGGTAACGGTTATTTTGCCCCAGGTTTTTATTAAATCGTTACAATGATTAATTAACGCGTGATCTGTTGCAATTCCAGGAATAATTTCTACCAGCGGCATTAAAGTAGCAGGATTAAAAAAATGGATTCCAATAAACCTCTCAGGGATTTTACACGCTGACGCAATACCGGTAATGGATAATGAAGAAGTGTTACTTGCGAGTATGCATTTATCAGATACAATTGTTTCGAGTTCTTTAAAAGCAGTTTGTTTTATATCGATGTTCTCTACAATCGCTTCAATAATTAAATCGCATGGCTCGAACTCATTGATGGTATTACTAAAGGTAATTAAGGAAATAATGGAAACTAACTTTTTATTCGTAATCTTTTCTTTTTCAACAAGTTTACTGAGCGATGCATTTAAATTATTTTTTGCTTTTTCAAGGGCAGAACTGTTTGTATCGTAAACAATTGTTTTGTAACCAGCTGTTGCCGCGACCTGCGCAATGCCTCTGCCCATGGCGCCCGAACCTACAATACCAATAATTGATTTGTTTGTAAACATAAATTAATTTTGAATAATTATTTTTTTTGTTTCGTGTATTTTATTCCCTTCAAGCGTGATAAAATAACAACCGGTTTTTAATTCAATTAAATTAATTGTTGTTTTATAAAGCGCTTCATTCACCATTAGTTTATCTTCCAGTATTGTTTTGCCTAACACATCAGCAATTCTATACTTTACAATTTCATTTTGTTGATTAACTATCATGCATTCAACCTCATTAGTTGCAGGATTCGGATTTAATGAAAACATCGATCCCGGTTTTTCAATCGAGTTTATGCCAACGGTAATTTTATAATCATAATCTCCTTCCAAAATAAAAATTCCATTCTGCATATCGCATGCAATAATTATTTTACTCGGCAGGTACGGGTAAGCG
>JAYTBK010000172.1:0-4573 GCA_043737035.1 Bacteroidota bacterium
ACAAAGCCAAGCAACACGAAAAGGCAAGTCGGCCGGCCGTTCCAGTTAAACCCCATAGCGATTTTAAATATATTTTATTTGCAACACCAATAGCCATTGCACTGCTCATGTTTGTAATCTCAATATTTACGCACGAGCCTATTACAATTTCAAAAACAGAATCACAATTAATTCTTCAAGGAAAAAAATCACAAAATATTACGGATGAAACGTTAAACCCCAAAAGCGGCGTTCAACCTTACACAGGATATTTTGGAGGAATAAAAACTTTTGTCACAGAAAATACTTTACAAATAAAAAATATTAGTGCCGCCGATGCTGTTATTGTAATTTTCGATATAAAAACTAATACCTATTTGCAGCATGGGTTTCTGCAAGCAGGTCATACCGTTACTTTTAATAAATTGCCCGTTGGCGAGCTCTACATAAAAACATTATTTGGAAAAAAATGGAATAGTAAAAAGTTACTCATGCACGATGCGGTTCAGGGCGGGTTTGACAGCATTATTCAGTTTCAAAAGGTAAAATTTTTCCCGGTTAGCAAATCAGATAAAGATAATGCGTACACTATTGAAATTATCGGAGCTCCCTCTCAAAAAAATAAATATATTACCGACGAAAACGATTTTTTTTACAAGAACTAACCATGTTAAAAACTACCCAGTTTAAAAATGCTGAAATAAAATTTACCGATACCGGAAAAGGGCGGGTAGTGGTGTTATTGCATGGCTTTTTAGGCGCGGCTGCTATTTGGGAGCAAACCGCCATCTATTTATCAAAATGGTACAGGGTTATATCAATTAACTTGCCCGGCCACGGCGGATCTGCTTGCATTGGGTACGTGCACACAATGGAATTGAATGCAAAGACGGTAAAGGCTGTAATGGACTACTTGCGCTTAAAAAAATATGCCATAATCGGGCATAGCATGGGTGGTTATGCAGCGCTTGCATTTGCGGATATGTATCCCGATAATTTAAAAGGATTGTGCCTATACCATTCGTCGGCTTACGCCGACAGTGAAGAAAAAAAGAAAGACAGAACGCGCTCGGTGCGATTGGTAAAGGCAAATCATAAAATATACACATCGGAAGTAATTAAAAATTTGTTTGCCGAGAAAAATAAAAAATATTTAAAAGCGGAAATATCATTCGCGCAAAAAATCGCCGGCAAGGTAAGCAAGCAGGCCGTTATCGCGTCACTGGAAGGAATGAAAGATCGCACTAACCGCGATTTAATACTTGGACTTGTTCAATACCCGGTAATGATGGTAATTGGCGAACTCGACAAAACATTAGCGCCTGAACAATTATTTGAGCAGGCTAAAATGTTAAATCACCCGCATATTTTATATCTTGAACACGATGCACACATGGGCTTTTTAGAAAGCCCGATTGCAAGTAACGCAGCGTTAAGAAAATTTTTGCGAGCTTGCTTTTGATAGTTAGAGATTAGGGCTAAAAATTAAGTGGTATTAGTGAGAAAAAGAAAAAGTTAGAACTATTAAAATGGAAAATTCATCCCACTCATCCATCGAATTTTTATTTGCCACACAAAATGACTTGGCAGGTATTGTTGGCACGTATAATTCCACAGTTGCCTCACGGCTAGTTACCGCCGACTTAGAACCAGTAACCGTGGAAAATAAGCAGCAGTGGTTTGATAACCACCATCCAAACCACCGCCCTTTATGGATTGTAAAAAGAAATAATGCATACTGTGGCTGGATGAGCTTTAATTCATTTTATGGCCGGCCCGCCTACGATGGCACCGTTGAAGTAAGTATCTATTTGGAAGAACACGCGCGTAACAATGGATTGGGGAAAGCGTGCCTTGAAAAAGCAATTGAAGTTTGCCGCGAACTAAAAATTAAAACCTTACTTGGTTTTATTTTCGATCATAATGAGCCGAGTCTTAATTTGTTTTACAAAATGGGTTTTGAAAAATGGGCACACTTACCAAAAATAGCCAATATGGTTGACAAGGAAGTTGGACTTATAATTTTAGGCAAACGTGTCGACGAAACAATTTAAATTTCTTTTTTGTTCATAATTTCCGTTTGAACTCTAATAGATTCTTCGTGCAGCATCACACAAAATTTTTCTACAAATGCTTTTGGCAAACCAATTTTTTCTGCCCACTGTTCACGCGTTTTTAATATTTGTTGCCACCGCTGCAACTGAAAAATAGTAATATGATGTTCTTTCTTGTATTCTCCCACTTTTTCCATAATAAGCAAACGTTTTCTTAAGATGTTTAAAAGCTCATCGTCGATTTCATCAACTATTTCCCTTAGTTGACTCAACCGGTCGTTAAACAAAGCATTTTGAGTAGCAGGTTGACGATAGATTAAATTATTGAGAAGTGCTTTTAAATCTTTTGGTAACAGTTGCTGACTTGCATCACTTAATGCCTGCGCCGGATTATGATGCGATTCAATCATCAAGCCATTCATGCCCAAATCAAGTGCTTTCTGCGATACACTTTGTAACAATTCGGTATTGCCGCAAATATGACTTGGATCACAAATAATTGGCAGCTCAGGCAAAAGAGTTTTCAACTCGATGGCAATTTCCCAAAACGGTTTATTTCGGTATTTACTTTTTCCGGAGTAATGGAAACCGCGGTGTATTGCAGCAATTTTAGTGATTCCTGCGTTCGAAACACGCTCAATAGCGCCCAACCACAATTGAAGATCGGCATGTACGGGATTTTTAATAAAAACAGGAATGTCCACACCTTTCAGTACATCAGCAATTTCCTGCACACTAAATGGGTTAACGGTTGTTCGGGCACCGATCCATAAAACATCGACATCATTTTTGAGTGCAAGTTCCGCATGTTTTGCATTTGCAACCTCAACAGTCGTTTTCAAACCCGTTTCGGTCTTAACCCTTTTAAGCCATTGTAAGCCAATTTCGCCAACGCCCTCAAATGAGTTTGGTCGTGTGCGAGGTTTCCAAATACCTGCTCTAAAAATTTTAACAGCAGGTATTTCTGATAATTGTTTTGCCGTATCAAAAACCTGGATTTCACTCTCCGCGCCGCACGGACCGGCAATAATAAG
This sequence comes from Bacteroidota bacterium, assembly GCA_043737035.1. GTDB lineage: Bacteria > Bacteroidota > Bacteroidia > B-17B0 > Aurantibacillaceae > UBA4416. The sequence continues at coordinate 3,068 of JAYTBK010000172.1, forward strand.
AGGTTCATTATTTTTCGTTACCCAGCTATTAAGCGGTTTAAAAATCAAAATAGGTGTATTTTAATGCCCACAAATATAACAGTTAGGCCGGTGTAATTGTTGAATACCTTTAAAGGGGTATTTTTTAGCTTTGCGTAAACTCTTATTTTTATAATAATGGAAAAAGTTTGCAACATAGAAAATAACTCGGGAATATATTTTGAATGTGCATTACGAATTATAGGTGCATGCTCTAAAAAAGAAATTAAATGTTGTAAAAAACACAAAGAAGGTAACCGATGCAAAAAATGTCCTAAAAGAAAATAAATATTCGTGCTATCAATCGTATTATGGGGATATATTTTCCCAAATCACCCGCAATAATATTAGTTAATTAAAATTTAATCGGGCATCGCATTCTTATTAATATGTTACATTTATCTAATATTTATCTAACATTTAACTAATCAACATGAAAACTCTGACTTCAATTTTTATAATTTTAACTGCCTTAATTTTTTCTTCATGCGACAGCGGAAGCCCAACGACTGGTAAACAACAAGTATTAGACTCCGTAAATGGCGTTGCAATGACAAATCGTATTGAACAGCTTAGGACGGATTCGATAAAAAATGCAAGCGTTTCTCAAACACACCACAACGGCTCCTCGACTCAGCCTTACACCGAAGCAGGAACCGGCGCAAATTCTACATCACAAGCCAATACTACGGAACCTCATAAAAAAGGTATGAGTAACACAACAAAAGGCGCCCTTATAGGCGCTGGTGCCGGAGCAGCAACTGGTGCAGTTGCAGGAGCAGTAATAAGTAAAGATAATAAAGGGCAAGGCGCGATTGTAGGAGGTTTAATTGGTGGCGCAGTTGGTTCGGGAGTTGGATACGCGGCGGGTCATAAAATAGATAAAAAGAAAAAATAAAATTACCTGTTATCTACAGTAATTATTAAAAGCAGGCGATGCAGCACTAAAACCAAGTTGTATTGCTTGCTTTAAATCCGAACAAGGGCTTTGATTTAGATTTACTTTCACAACTGCTTTCCAGTAAAAAGCCTCAGCGTAATTTGAATTTAAGTTCGTAGCCAAGTTCAGATCTGATAAGCTTTCTTTGTACTGTTTTATCTTTCCATAAACGATGGCGCGTCGCAAATAGTAAGAAGCTTCGTCGTCTCTAATTTTTATTGCTAAATTATAATGAAATAATGCGGTATCGAAAGCATTTTTATCGTCGTAACAATTGCCCATTATAAAATGAGCTTTAGAATTTTTCGGTTCGTTTTTTATAACTTCTGTTGCGTCATCTATTGATTTATCATATTCGTTAAGCAAATAATAAACGTTAGCGCGGCCAGTGTAAGCTTTTAGATATTTATTAAGATCAATTGCCTTTGTAAAATCATTAAGTGCTTCATTAAACTTATTAGTTTGGGCAAATAATAAACCCCTGTTATAATACCCTTTATAGTAGTTTCTATTTTGCGCTATTGCCAGATTTAAATATTTTAACGATT
>JAYTBK010000173.1:0-1712 GCA_043737035.1 Bacteroidota bacterium
ATGACTTCTGCATACCACATAAAATTATTGAAAGGCTTTTGTGAATTTAGTTTTGGGCAGACGATAGAAGAGGCGGAAAAAATTTTTGGAAAAGCGGAAGAAAAACAAGTCTTAACAGATGACATTCTTGAAACGTCATGCACGGTTCTTCACTACTGGCTTTCAGGATTTTCATTATTTTTCGATAACAAACATTCTAAAAAATTTAGCAGTGTTGAGGTGGATAATGAAGATACTCAACTATTTTCTATAAAGATTTTTACCCTCACAGAAAAACAACTAATTGAAACGATGAACACAAATGGTTTTCCGTTATCGGACAGCGAACAGCAGCAATGGGGCGAAAAACGAATCAGCTTTGATGATGCAGGTCTCGATTGTTACTATGAGAATGGGAAATTAACCTCAATCAATTTTGGCGTTATAGAAGAGCAAGGTTCTTTTGATTTTTTACCGAATTAAATTATCCCGTTATTTGTCGCTACGTTGAACTAAATCAACATATTAATATATCAACTTAAACTAAAATAAAAATGCCCGGAACAGAATTATTTGGCGCTGAAGAGCGAAAAGAAATTGAAGATGTATTATCAACCGGAATTTTATTTCGGTACAATCACGATACGCAACGCAATAATGTATGGAAAGCGAAAGATTTTGAAGCGGAAGCAAAAAAAATTACCGGTGCAAAATATGCGTTGGCTGTATCTAACGGTTCGGCTGCTATTTTAGCTGCACTCGCTGCAAGTGGGATCGGCGCAGGAGATGAAGTTATTTGTCCACCATTCACTTATATAGCAACCATTGAAGCGGTATTGATGTTAGGCGCTTTACCAATATTTGCCGAAATTGATGAAACCTTGTGCTTAAGCGCCGAAGGAATTAAAAAAGTACTTACACCAAAAACAAAAGCCGTTTGTTTAGTGCACATGTGTGGTGGAAATGCCAACATGGATGCGATTATGGCGGTTATAAAAGATAAAAATTTAATTTTAGTTGAAGATGCAGGTCAGGCTTTTGCTGCATCTTATAAAGGAACTGCAACGGGTTTATTTGGCAATGCCGGCGCATACTCATTTGATTTTTTTAAAATAGCTACCGCGGGAGAAGGCGGTATTTTTGTCACAAACGACGAAGCAACTTATAAACTCGCAGATAGTTATTGCGATCATGGCCACGATCATCAAGGTAACAACCGTGGCATGGAAAATCATCCGGTTATTGGTTTTAATTATCGAATAAGCGAATTACATGCTGCTGTGGGGGCTGCTCAAACCCGTAAAGTTCCCGCAATTAGAGAAGCCAATTTAAAGCATAAAAAATTTCTTCAAAATGAATTGGCAAAAATTGATGGAATCAGTTTTGCAAAATTAGGCGATGAAAATGGTGACTCAGGAACGTTCTTAAATATTTTTTTACCCGACACCGAAACTGCTAAACGCACCGTTGAGGAATTCAATAAAACAGGAATTACAGGCTTTAACTATTGGTATACAAACATGTATCACTTTATAAATCAGTGGGAACATATTAAAAATTTAAAAACGTCGGCAAAGCTTGCAATTGAAGTTTTAGGTGCACCACAGGATTACAATAATTTGGATTTACCCAAAACACAAAAAATTGTGGGTCGTTTAATTTCCTTTGGAATTCGCTGTACTTGGACGGAAGAAGAATTAAAATCTTTGGCTGATAAAATTTCCGGTGGCGTT
>JAYTBK010000174.1:0-1710 GCA_043737035.1 Bacteroidota bacterium
CCACCAACCATTATGAAAAACTTCTTTATCAGCACTGTTCATGTTTTTGATGCGCCAACCTAAACCGTAGTTACTCAGTTTTTTTTCCGAACTATTTGGTTGATACGCTAATTGTTGGGATTGTTTATTTAAAATATTATTGTGGTACAAGCCAACACTCAGTAAAAATAAATCGTTGGTGGTGGTGTAGATGCCTTTATCTCCCAAAGCACCGTCGAACCTATCACTAGCAACAGGTGTGAAGTTTGCAGTATACCCTAAACTCAGGTTTACATTTTTATAATTTACATTTTGTATAGTAAATGTGTGGAGCATTTTAAGGGGTGTAAAAATGTTATTTGTAACAAATTCGGTATACGAATTTCCGCTGATTTTTTCTATGATAAGTGCTAACAAAACATAATTGGTGTTACAATAATTAAAACGCGTATCCGGTTTTAAATAGGGAGCGGGCTTATGTTTCACCATTACGTCTAAAACATCATGCCCGGTAATCACTTTATCCTTATCGACTAAAAGTTCACTGCAAAAATAAATGTAATTGGGTAAGCCCGACCGGTGATTAAGTAGTTGTTTTACAGTAATATTTGGGTAAGGAAATTCAGGTAATATTTGATTTACAAAAGTTTCAACGTTTAGTTTATTCTGTTCTACTAATAGCAAAATAGCGATGCCTGTTATTACTTTTGATACCGATGCCAGCTGAAAGAGCGTGGTGTCGCTGAGTTTATAGCCATTTTTCATGTTGGCCATTCCAAATGATTTTTTAAAAATTATTTCGTTTCCTTTTGCAACTAATACATTGCCATTAAACTCATTAGCCTTATATAAATTATTAAAGAGCGTATCTAAACTATAGATTTCTTTTTTAAATTTAAGGCTATCAGTAACATTTACAGTTAATGTTGAGTTAACTTCTTTTGGTTGTTTTTTTGTTGTGGTTATTGTATTGCAATTCGTTATCAATAAAGTAAGCAATAACTGCAAGTACGCATATTTAATTTTAACCGGCACTTTATTTTAATTTTTCGGGTTCCTCGTCATCTTTATACTTATTATAATCGAGCTTGTTTCCCCAAAAATTCATCTGCTGTTTTATCCATCCCTTACGTCCTATTATATAACCGTTGGCCGGATTAGCTTTAAACTGCAAGGGGTTTGGTAAAATGGCAGCAATGGCGGAAGCTTCATCCTTACTTAATTTTTTGGCGGATTTATGAAACCAAAACTGGCATGCAGCTTCAGCACCGTAAACGCCACGTCCCATTTCAATGCTGTTTAAGTACACTTCCATAATGCGTTGTTTACTCCAAAAAACTTCAATTAATAATGTAAACCAGAGTTCTAAACCTTTCCGTAAATAACTACGACCTTGCCATAAAAAAACATTTTTTGCGGTTTGCTGAGTTATTGTACTTGCGCCACGTATGCGCTTTCCTTGCTCATTTTCCTTCATTGCTTTTTTAATCGCGCCAATATCAAAACCAAAATGTTTTAAATAGTTTTGGTCTTCGCTACACACTACTGCAAGTTGTAGTTTCGGGGATATTTCTTCCAGCGGCACCCAATCGTGTTTTAACGTTACACCTTTATCTTTTCCCATTTGCTCACCAACGCGTATAAGCATCAACGGTGTAAGCGGCACGGGAACCCATCTAAAAATAATAACCGATACAATTGATAAAATAAAAAACGTCAATACCGTTTTCC
>JAYTBK010000175.1:0-4565 GCA_043737035.1 Bacteroidota bacterium
CAAAAACTAGGTTATGTGTTTGGTCCCCCAGGCTGGAGCCATGATGGGAGTACAAAAACGAGCAGCGAGTTGAGGAAGGAGTTAGAGTTAACTGAAAAAACAAATTCAAAAACTAATATTAATTTATACACAGAATTAAATGTGGATTAGCCATTTTTTTCAAATTATTTTTCTTCAATATTAAAATTTAGTAATTAAAAATTCTGTTCTTCTATTTGCTTGGTGCTCGTCTTCGGTACATAGCGTCATTACTTTTCCTTCGCACTCACATTTATTTATAAGTTTATCTTCCCCATAGCCTTTTCCTACAATCCTATATTTTTTAATGCCTTTGCCTACAATGTATGCTGCTGATGATTTTGCACGTTTACTTGAAAGCTTTATATTAGACGATTTACTTGAACGGCAATCGGTATGCGAGCCCAGCTCAATAGACATGGTCGGATTTTCTTGCATTACTTTTACAATTTTATCTAACTCCTTAGCAGCATCAGGTCGTATATTCCATTTTGCTAAATAAAAATATATTGGATTAATTTGAATAACTTTAGCAATATCTGTCCCTACTTCCAATAATTGTAATTTTTCTTGTATATCAATAATTGTATTTATTCCTAACTCAATACTATATTCTTTCTCTACATTTATATAACCATCTTTTTCATATTTAACGCTATACTCTAATTTTTGGCCTGGATTTTTATTTTTAATTACATCGGTAAATGTTTCTGTAGCATCCGTAAACATTTTTCAATTATTTTAATATTTCCAATAATTTTTATAGTTTTAAAATACTTAATTTTGGTAATCTTAACTCAAATTTAATGTCAGATTCCCCTTCAATTCTCCGTCTCAAAAAATTAAAAAAGTTATTAGTAATTGAGCGCGACGAAGATTACAACCAATATAAAGAACAATTTTTAAAAGCAAGCATTGAAAATCGACGAAAAAACGGCGTAACATGGTATCCTATAAAAATTAATAGCGAGGAGTTAGGATATGCGGATTTACTACAGTTAGAAGTGGAACGAACCACTCACATTGATTTTGCACACCAGTTTGGCAGCGGTAAAAATATCACTTTATTTTCTAATCAAAATAATAACCAAACACTCGAAATTACCGGAACGATAAAAGCATCGCAACGCAATAAATTAAAGGTTTTAATTCATTCAGACGAGTTGCCCGATTGGTGCTACGATGGCAAACTAGGCATTAACATACAATTTGACGATAATAGTTACAACGAAATGCAAAAAGCATTAGATGAAGTTATTAAAGCTAATAATAATAGAGTTGCCCAATTGCGAGAAATTTTAGAAGGTAACGAACCCTTTACTTTTAAAAAAATAGACGAAACAATAATTGTTCCACAATTAAATTTATCGCAAAACCGAGCCATACGTAAAACGTTGGCAGCAAATGATGTCTCTGTCATTCACGGTCCGCCGGGTACAGGCAAAACCACTACATTAGTTAACGCCATTCGTATTTGTTTGCAAGCCGAAAGCCAAGTGTTAGTGTGCGCGCCAACAAACACAGCGGTAGATTTATTAACCGAAAAATTATTAGAACTTGGTATAACGGTTCTTAGGTTAGGACATCCGGCACGCATTTCTGAAGATTTAATAAAATCGTCGGTTGACGGGCAATTGCAACAGCATAAAAATTTTCACGAAATAAAAAATCTTCGCAAAAATGCGGAAGAGTACTTTAAAATGGCAGGCAAATACAAACGAGTATTTGGCAAAGAAGATACCCAACAACGTACCGCTTTTTACAACGAGGCAAAAAACTGTTTGCGGGAAGCCCGATTACTAGAAGATTATATTATAGATGATTTGTTTAACAACGTACAAGTAATTTGTTGTACGCCGGTAACGTCCACCAACAGAGCGTTAAATAAGAAAAAATTTAACACCTTATTTTTCGATGAGGCTTCGCAGGCTTTAGAACCAATGGTTTGGATTCCGCTTTTAAAATGTAACCGTATTGTTTTAAGCGGCGATCATTTTCAATTACCACCGGTTGTAAAAAATTTGCAGGCTCAAAAAGAGGGTTTGGGCGAAACACTTTTAGACCGTTGTATTAAATTTGAAGACGCTGTGAGCCTTTTAAATAAGCAGTATCGTATGAATTCGCCAATTATGGCATTTAGTAATTCGTATTTTTATAATAACGATTTGCAAGCCGACGATACAGTAAAAGATAGTACTTTGGCGGAAGCTGAAGACGAGTCTTTTTTTAATAAAGCCATTGAGTTTATTGATACCGCAGGATGTAGTTTTGATGAAGCTCAAAACCCGGAAACGTTAAGTAGTTATAATATTGGCGAAGGCGATTTATTATTTAAACACTTAACCCATTTAGTAAATTGGTACACTTCTTTAAATTATTCTACAGCTATTGATGTTGGCGTAATTTCGCCCTACAAAGAGCAAATAAATTGGTTAAAGGAAAACAGAGTTGCTTATGATTTTCCGTTAGAAAAAATATCAGAATTTAGAATTCGAACTATTGATGGTTTTCAGGGCGAAGAATGCGATATAATTTATATTAGTTTAGTGCGTAGCAATCCCCAACAGCAAATTGGTTTTTTGAGTGATATTAGAAGAATGAATGTTGCCATTACGCGCGCTAAAAAAAAGTTGGTTATTATTGGTGATAGTTCCACAATCGGAAATCATCCATTTTATAAATCGTTTATTGAATATTGTGAAAAAAATAATTTTTACCGTAGCGCGTGGGAATTTATTTAGTTGCAATTTAATAACATTAAAAAAGATTAGGTAAATTTAATGAATCTAATTAGTAAACGGTGGGTATAAATGAGTGAGTAATTCGAAAATCGGTTAATAAATCGTTAACTTTGAGTAATTAAAATGTTTTAGTTATGAAAAAGTCCTATTTTTTAGTTGTTGTTTTGTCTTTCGCATTTAAGTTTAACTCTATAGCGCAAAATAGTAGTCAACCATCACCACTTCCCACAGATATTCCAAACGGTTATACTTATGATTTTGAAAAGGTTCAAACATCAATTATGCGCGAATTAATACAGCCTTCTGTTCAAACTCAAGAGGCTAAGCAACTTATTTTAACTACATCTTTTCCAAAATTAACTTCACCATCAATTGAAGATGATTATGTAAAGAAATTAGTAAAATGGATGGAGGAAAATCCAACGCTTATTATTAATGCTTTTAAAAATAACCAAGATATTGTAAAACCTTATTAAGAACTATAATGAAAAATAAATTTATAATTTTCGCATCACTTTTAATTGGGTTTGGTACTATTTTTTCTCAAACTCAAATGCCGGTTGGGCCACAAAGTTCAACTTTTAGTAGTATAACTAGAGGATATCACTTTACGGCACCAACATCGTTTAATATGTGCGCATTGTACATTCCTCAAGATGCCAGTACTGGAACTACACAAGATATATGGGTAATTCGCTTTAGTACTGCCGCTCCACCCGCTTTTCCCGGAACAACTATTGCGTACACAACATTATTTAATGTTGTAGGAGCCGCCGCGAATACAACTGTTGCTTGTAACATTGCTATTAATGCAGGTGACATTATTGGTATTTACGGTTCTCGCTCGGCAGGCTGTGTAAATAGCTATGATGGTGCAAATTTTGTTACTAATATTATGGGTTTCCCAACAACATTAAGCAGAAGTGGAACTCAAAACTGTATTTCAGGAGTCGCAAGTCCTGCATTTCCTATTTGGTCCGAAGTAGCCGGTAGCATTGGTCGTATTTTCATGTATTACAACTGTTGCCCAACGCCAACCATTACTACAGTACCTTCAGCTACAAACATTTGTGCAGGAGCAAGCGTGGCTATTTTAGGTGGTGGTGCTACAACGTATACTTGGTTTCCTGGCAATCAAAATACCACATCTGTTTCGGTAACACCTACTGTTTCAACAACTTACACTCTATCGGGTACTCTCGCAGGCTGTATAGGCACAAAAACAGTTACAATTAATGTAAATACTATTCCTGCTTTTACTCTTACGCCATTAACAACTACGATTTGCCAAGGGGGTAATTTTACAGCTTCAGTTAGTTTAGGTAGTGCTATCGTAGGTACCCCATGTTCTACTGTTGGTGTTGGCCCTGCTTGTGCTACACCACTTCAAACAATTTTAGGTACTGGTACTTTATTTGGTGGCGTGGCAACTTATCCTTCGCCTTACGCAAAATGGTGGAATGATTGTCATCAGCAATATTTGTATAGAGCAACAGAATTAACAGGTTTAGGTTTATCAGCAGGATATATAACCAGTTTAGCATTTAATGTTAGTAATTTAAATTTCGCAGGTAGTTTTCCTAACTATACAATTAAAATGAAATGTACTGCAGCAACAACAGCATCTGCTTTTGATATTACAGGCTTGTCGACTGTATTTGTTGGAGCAAGCGTAACCCCTTTAATAGGTTGGAATCAACATAATTTTAGTACACCATATTATTGGGACGGAGTTTCAAATATTTTAATTGATATTTGCTTTAATAATACATCATGGTCAAACAATGTTTCAGCACCATATACAAC
>JAYTBK010000176.1:0-10794 GCA_043737035.1 Bacteroidota bacterium
ACTGGTGCCACAAATTCCGTCAATCTCAATGCGGTCATCATCGAGCAACCTGTCAATTACTCCCCAAGTATACGCTCCGTGCGCTCCACCGCCTTGCAATGCGAGATCTATTTTTTTTGTTTTCATAATGGCGTTTTTTTTAACTATTTTCTATTTCGAATTGCGAAACGCATCAATAAATTGTTTAAATAAAAGTAATCATAAAAATGAATTTTCAATATCACAGTAACGTAAACTTTAAATGTATGAAGTAAGTTTTTGGGTTAAGGATTGAAACGAAAATCCTTTTTGCCGATAGTGAACGCGAGCGAAGTGCGGCAAAAAGATTGCATTGAAAAGCCTCGCCCGACAGAGGAGGGAAACGCCTTAATTAATAATCAATATCTAAATCAAATCTTTTTTTAAGTTCAAGCAAGGCGGGATTTTTTTCAGCCAATAATTTAAATTTATCCATAGGCTTATAAGCCTTTGTATGGCCAACTACTTCAGAAACTTTTATTTCGAGGCTCGTTAATTTATTGCTTAGCAATTTTCTTAATTCATCAAGCATTTCCTGTTGTATCACAGCAAGCATTTCGCGCTGCACCTCGTTGTTTAATAAAATAGTAATCACGTTCGCTTCTAAACTAATTTGCGATGAAGTGAGTGTAGCGAATATTTGTTTCGAACCTGCCTGCGATTTTTCATTGGCAAATTGATGGATGGCTTCCGATACGCGTTCAATCGTTAGTGCTTCGTCAATAGTTTCCTTTACATCCATGTTTGCCGCATTAATTGACACCGGCTGTGCCACCTTAGCGTTATCCTGTAACAAAAACTGCGATTTAATTTTAAGATCGCTGAAACCGACAATTGGCTTACTGCTGGTTTGAATAATAGGAAGCGCCAAAAATTTTGTGGTTGGTGCACCTTGAAGTGTTTTTGTTTCAGATGTTATTTCTGAAAACTGCCCTAACTCATCTTTTTTTTTTCCGCATCGGCTGATGCGGCAATTAAATAAGTTATTTGAATTAACGCCATTTCTAACTGCAATCGCTGGTTTTTTGCTGCTTTATACTGTACGTCGCATTTATTTATAATGGCCAGTCCTTTTAGTAAAAATGGCACCGGACAAAGTTGGGCCTGTTGTGCAAAACGTTGTTTTAAATTGTCACTTACTTCTAAAAGCTGTACGGTATACTGATCTTTACTTACCAATAAATTACGCAAATGTTCACCAAAACCAATAATGAAATTATGACCATCAAACCCTTTTTTCAATATCTCGTCAAAAGTTACCATTACCTCCGGTAAGCGTCCGTTTAAAGCCGCATCGGTTAGCTTAAAATAATATTCAAAATCGAGTACGTGCAAGTTTTCTACTACTGCTTTGTAAGTTAAGTGGTTTCCTGTAAAAGTTACCATCTGATCAAAAATAGAACACGCATCGCGCAAGCCACCATCGGCTTTTTGGGAGATAACGGCTAGCGCTTCAGGCTCAAAAGATATGTTTTCGTTGTTAGCAATGAGCGTTAACTGTTCAGTAATATCTTCGGGTTTAATACGATTGAAACTAAATACCTGACAACGTGATAAAATGGTAGGTATTATTTTATGTTTTTCGGTAGTAGCTAAAATAAACTTCGCGTGCTTTGGTGGTTCTTCAAGTGTTTTTAAAAACGCGTTAAACGCATTACTCGAAAGCATGTGAACCTCATCAATAACATAAACTTTATAGTCGCCTAATTGCGGTGCAACCCTTACCTGATCAACAAGGTTTCGTATGTCATCAACCGAATTATTAGATGCGGCATCAAGCTCGTAAACATTTAACGATGCACCGGAGTTGAATGATACACAAGACTCACAGGCATCGCAAGCTTCACCCGGCTGCGTTAAATTCGTACAATTAATTGTTTTAGCAAATATCCTCGCACAGGTAGTTTTACCCACACCTCGCGGACCACAAAATAAATACGCCTGGGCAATTTTTCCATTTATGATGGCTTGCTTTAAAGTATTTGTAATATGCGATTGCCCAACAACAGTGTTAAAATGCTGTGGGCGGTATTTACGTGCCGATACTACAAAATCTTCCATTTAAGAGGTGATAAACTTACAACTATTATCGCCTATAAAAAAGGTTAAATTATTAACTACGTGTGGATAACTATCTATATATTTGATTTAGAAACTCCCGTATTCCTTGATGAATTATAGATATATCACCTGTATTACGGCACTATTTTTTTCCGTTTTTGTTTTTAGTCAAAGCATCATTAAAGGTATTGTAACGGAGCCCGATAGCTTAACTCCCATGCCATTTGTTTACGTTATAAATGCAACAACCGGCCAAGGGCAGATGAGTGATGGAAATGGCAAATTTGCAATATTGGCAACAGAAAAAGATTCCATTATTTTTTCGTTTGTAGGATATGTGCGTTTAAAGTTGCCTGCTGTTAAATTATTTACGGCTGTTTATAAGGAAACAAAAGTAGTAATGATAGAAACCATGTACAAATTGAACCAAGTTGTTGTAAGTGATTTTAAACTGAAGCCTTACGAAAAAGATTACATGAAACGCGTAATACAGGGCTCAAAAACAACCGTGGTAAATGCAATGCAAAGCCCAATTACAGCGTTGTATATGCAATTTAGCCAGAAAGGAAAAGAGCAACGGAAACTTGCTCGGATATTTGAAACCATTTTTGTAAAAGAAGAAGTTGCCAAAAAATTTAACGCTGAAACATTACGACGGCTTACCGGCGATGATAAAATTGATTTTGAAAAATTTAGTAAGTATTGTTATAATTTAAGTGATGAGTTTATTTTATCGCACGATGGTTACGACCTTTACACGAGAGTTATTGATTGCTATAAGCGTTGGAAAACGGAAGGCCGTTAACCGTTATGTTTACACTAGAAGTTTTTCAATTGCGATAGGAAAATATTTCATTTCCAGATCCCTAATTTTTTGTGACAGCGTTAAAACCGTTTCCGTTTCCAACACGTCACATCTCTCCTGAAGTATAATTTTGCCTTCGTCGTACTCCTCATTAATGTAATGGACTGTAATGCCGCTTTCTTTTTCTTTATTAGCAATTACCGCATTATGTACGTGCATTCCATACATTCCTTTTCCGCCATATTTTGGCAATAGCGCGGGGTGAATATTTACAATGGAGTTCGGAAAAGCATTTATTAGATCCCGAGGAACTTTTAATAAAAATCCAGCCAGAATAATAAGATCGATCTGTTCCGTTTTTAAAAATTCAATGATTTGCGGAGTGTACTCGTAAAGGGCGGTTTTGCTGATAATCTGAACCGTTTTTTTATATTTTTCAACTCTCTTAATTACTCCCGCGGTATCGGAATTGGTAATCACTAGTTTTATTTTTATCCGTTTATCCTTATTAAAGTACACTATTATATTTTCTGCATTGGTACCTTCACCTGATGCAAAAATTGCTGCGTTTTTCATTGCCGCAAATTACAGTTTTTGGAGCAAAAAAAGGCCTTCGTAAAAACGAAGGCCTTTTAGTAAAGAAATTTAAATTTATTCTCCTGCGCGCAACACAGTAACGTGTCCCACGTAAGGATGTTTATTTCCTTGCGTATCGGTAACCTGGAGTTTATAAATGTAAACGCCTTGTTCAGCAACTTTGCCGCTGCCTTTTACCGAACCGTCCCAACCTTTACGGAAATTATTGCTAGTGAAAATGCTTTCGCCCCATCTGTCATAAATATCCATCCGGTAATTGTCTTCATTAACTCCAACGCCTGCCGGCTGAAAGAAATCATTCACGCCATTCCCATCCGGTGTAAACGAGTTGGGAATGTATAGTGCAAAATCCGGCGTAATTTCAACAACTTGTGCTACCTCATCAATACAACCGTATTGTGACGTTACAATAAGACTGACCGTATAGGTTCCAACCAAGCTATAAGTGTGGGTTGGGTTCATAAAAGATGAAATATTACCTCCGTTTAGTGCGGCAGGATCCCCGAAACTCCATGCATACGCGCTACCGCCTAGTGATGTATTGGCAAACGCAATTGTAGGATCGAGTATAGAGGTGGTTTGCGGATTAGGAATAAAGGATGCTATTGGCTTATCATAACCAATTACGAAATCGCGCTTAATTGTATCAAGAACACAACCAAATTGATTAACAATATGCACCTGAACGGATATTGTATCAGCTTTCGGCATATTGTACGAGAACGTTGTACCGGTTCCAATCTGATTCTTTTTATCAAAATCAAACCATGTTATGGTGTTGAGTGATGAAGTAGTTGCAGAAAACGTGACCGGTGATGGCGCGCAAAGTGTTGGCGAACTCACCGTAACAGTAGCTGTTGGGTTAGGTCGTGTTACTACCGTGAATACTGCTACGCCAGGAGGACTTGTGCAAGGTCCATCATTTATTGTTAAAGTATATTGAGCAGGCGTAGTGGTGTTAGTAGCCGGTACAACCAAAGTACTAGATGTTGCAACACTACCAGCCCAACTATAAGTAATGTACTGCAATCCCTTACCAGGGCTTGTGATAGTTGGGGTAAGTACAGCATTTTTACCAAAACAAGCTTCAACTGGCCCGGCACTTACAGCTAAAGGAGCCGACATATAAACCGTAACAACAGTTCCAGTTGGCAATGCACAATTATTTGCATCGGTGGCAACCACATTGTAAATGGTTACGGGTGCAGTCGGATTTACGTTAAACGGACCGCCTGTATTATTAAACACCGGTGATGTTGGTGTCCAAGTATAAGAATATCCTGGTGTTCCATCCGTGGCAGTCACTTGAATCTGCGCTATTTGACCGAAACAAATCGATGGAGAAACTACAATGGTCCATTTGGGTGCCGAAGGTGCGGTAACCGTTTTAATCATATCACTGGCACATCCATACGAATCGGTAACGGTAGCGCTATAAACGCCGGGACCAATATTATTTACGGATTGGGTTAACGCCGACGTTGTTTGAATTGCTGGACTAACCGGACTTGACCAGGTAACCGTATAGTTTGGCGTCCCTGAAATATAATTTACCGTAAGTGAGCCATCCGTTGTGTTATAACATTTAGGCGCAACTGCTGTTAGGCTTGTAATAGTAGGGCTTGGCGCCGAACCCACGGTTACCACTTGGTTTTTAGTACATCCGTTATTGTCGGTTATAAAACAGTTATAACTTCCGGGAGCTAAACCCACTGCCATAGGTCCTTGTTGTGCATTGGCATTCCAGTTTAATGTATAAGTTGGAGTGCCGCCGCTTACAGTCGTTGTTGCGGAGCCATTAGCTAAACCACAATGCGCAGGGATCGTAGATACAATAGCGGTTAGTGATGCTGATGGTTGCGAAAGATTAAAACTTGCGTTTAACGCACAGTTATTACCATCCTTTACGAGCAATGCATAGCTTCCTGAAGATAAGCCTGATAAATTACTGCTGTTAATTTGTGTTGGTGTCCACGAATAGGTGTAAGGAAGGGTTCCACCACTTTGTGAAGTAAATATTTGACCAGTATTACCTCCAAAACATGCAACATTGGTAAAGCTTGATGATGCCATTAATAATGGTAATGGCTGTGTAATTATTGCAACGCTTTGTATAGGACAGTTGTTTCCGTCTCTCACAAAACACGTGTAAGTACTGGCGCCAACATTATTAAGAGTTGATGAAGTTTGGCTGCTTGGCGTCCAACTGTACGTGTAAGATCCAACACCACCAGTAACCGACATAACTGCCTGCCCGTTTGTAAATCCGGCACAACTTACCATCGTTGGTGAGTTAACTGCGCTATTTAACGCGGTTGGTTGAGTAATAATTAAACTCGCACTACTAATGCAGCCCGCCGCATCTGTTACTGTTTCGATGTATGGTGTCGCGCTTGCAAAAAAGTTTGTTACCGTTGCGGTGGTCGCTGCATTGTTGTTCCATGCAATCGTATATGGACTAACTCCTCCTGTTATGCTTGTAGAAGCCGTTCCGTTGCTGCCGCCGTTACAAGAAACTGAACTGGTGCTTGTAACCATAATTGTAGGTGCAGCAATATCGTTTATCAATGCCGCAACTACCGCTTTACAATTGTTATTATCAGTTACGGTAAATGTATAACCGCCTGCAAGTACGTTATTAATGGCCGTGGTTGTATTTCCATTGCTCCATAAGTAAGTGTAAGGCCCTGTTCCGCCTCCAATAGGGGTTGCAACGGCGTCACCATTACTCTGCCCGCAATTAGAATTTGACGAGGTCATTGCGGCCGTTAACAAAGCAGGCTGCGTTAATGTAAATGTAAGAACAGTAGTACACGAACCGTTAGATGTAATAGTTACCGTGTGATTTCCTGCGGATAGATTATTTACAGTATTTCCACTTTGTAAACCCGGTTGCCAAAAGAAAGTTGTGCCACCTGCTCCACCTGCAAAAGCAACGTTTGCAATACCATCCGCTACGCCAAAGCATTTTGGGTTAGTAGTAGTTAGAGTTGTTGATAAAGGACTTGGTTGAATGACTGTTGCTTGTGTTAAAGCTGTACACCCATTCTGATCTTTTACCGTTACCGAATAAGTTCCCGCAGGAAGCCCTGTTGGGTTTGGGTTATTACCCGCAGCCGAAGCCACCCCGGTCCAAGTGTATGTAAGAGCTCCTGTACCGCCACCTGCTGAAACCTGCGCGAAACCATTAGAGCCACCATTACATGTTACACTTCCTGTAGCCGTAATATTTGCTGTAACCTGTGTTGGTTGAGTTATTATGACCTGTGCGCTAGCCGAACAGGTATTTTGATCAGTTGCGGTTAACGTATAAATCCCGGCGCATAAACCACTAACGGTTTGCGCTGTTACCGGGCTAATACTACCACCAACCCAATAATAGGTAACAACGCCAACATTATTCGCAGTAGCACCAGTTGCCGAACCATTGCAAGCGTTAAAACATGTTACATTGGTTGATGTAATGCTTGTGCCCATTGCTAGAGGATTAGCCAATGCCATCGTTACAGTAGCAACACAACCTTTACCATCCGTAACATTTAGTGCATAAGTTCCGGCCGGTAACAAATTACTTGATGCATTTGTACCTCCGCCGCCTGTCCATAAGTAGGTATATAAAGGTGTTCCACCAAAACCGGCGCCGGCTCCATATCCATTAGAGGAACCGAAACACTTTGGATTATTAGGAGTAATACTAGCACTTAAAACGGGCGGTTGGGTAATATTAACACTGGCAGAAGCAATACATCCCGTGCCATCGGTAACAGTTACTGTTTTTACACCGGCGATCAAATTTGTTGCGCTGGTTGAATTCTGTCCATTACTCCAAGTGTAAGTTAATGTTCCTGTTCCTCCACTTCCGATTGCCGAAGCCACACCATTATTTCCTCCGAAACAACTTACGTTAGTTGCACTGGTTACACTTACGCTTGGCCCAGAAAGATTAGGCACCGTTGCTGCAACAGTATAAGTACAGTTGTTTGCATCGCGTACTAAAATCGTATAAGTTGCTGCCGATAATCCGGTTTGAACCGGACCAGTGCCGGTACTCCAAGTATACGTATATGTTGGAGTTCCACCCACTGCTGTAACTGTTGCAGATCCATTTGATTGGTTGCAATTTGCTGGAGTAACCGAAGATGAAAGAGTAATCGAACTTGGCTGCGTAACGGAGATTGTAGGGTTTATTACACAATTATTAGCATCGGTTACTTGGCACGTATAATTTCCGATGGCAACATTGCCCACCGATGACAATGTACTTGTTAACGCAGCCCAAAAATATGTGTAAGGCGCTGTACCGCCAGTTCCAGAAGCAGATATAGTTCCTGTGGACGTACCAAAGCATTTTACGTTATTTGAATTCATAACTGCCGATAATGCAGTAGGTTGAGCAAGTGTTCCGATAGCATTTGCTATACACCCGTAAAAATCGGTGATCTTACATGTATAAGTTCCGGGAGCAAGCCCTGTTGCTGTTGAAGTTGATTGCCCGCCAGGCGACCACGAGTAAGTAAACGGACCAGTTCCGGCGGTAACCATATTGGCCGTAAGTATACCATTGTTTGCTCCGTTACAGGTAATATTTGTTGAACCTGTAATTGCTGCTGAACCTCCAGCTATATTGCCTATTGTAGCTGAACTAACAACTATACATCCTTTAAAATCAGTTATGGTAACGCTATACGTTCCGGACGGTAATCCATTGGTAACCGACGACGATCCGCCTACACCCGTCCACAAATAACTATAAGATGGTGTTCCACCGGAAACAGAGGCAGTAATCGAACCGTTAGATGCTGTACAATTTGCGTTTTGAGTTATTAACGTGCTGGTTAAAGCTACAGGTTCCGTAACTGTTACAGTTTGTGTAACAACACAGCCATTGTTATCTTTAATTTGAACAATGTGTGTATTTGCCGCAACCGCCGTAAAAGTTGATGAAGTTTGAAAGCCCGTTCCGTTAATCTGGTATTGATAGCCTGGAGTTCCGCCACCTGCTGTAACGTTTACAGTGCCTGTTGACGTTCCAAAACATTTAGCAGGAAATGAGCTTAGTGCAATTGATAGAGCAGAAGGCTGCGAAATGTTAACTGTCATACTCGTTAAACACCCTGCAATATCTTTAGCATTAATAGAATAAATGTTTGCAGGTAAATTTGTGAATTGACCATTCCCGTTAGTCTGAAATGGCGTCGTTAAAGTATATGTAAAAGGTCCGCCACTTCCGCCGCCTGCAGTTACTGTAAAGCTTCCAGATGTTCCGCCATTACATAATACATTGCTGGTAGCAGTTAAACTAATTGTAGGGCTACCGTTATTTAATATGTTGTACGGAACAGTTAACGTACACGTGTTCGCATCCATAACAGTTATTGTATGAGGACCTGAAGTTAAGCCGGTTTTTACTGTGAGTGTGGAAAAAGGCAATCCATCAAATGAATATTGGTACGTTGCAGCGCCTCCTGTAACTCCCGTTATTGTTGAAGCACCTGTGGCCGTTCCGCAAGCTGCGTTGCTTGTAACAACTGTTCCCGAAATTGGCCCTGTAATAGAATTAATAACAAAAGTTCCGGTGCGGATGCAACCGTTATTATCACGAACAGTTGCAGTATGTGTACCGGAAGTTAGCGGTGATGGGGTGTTACTAGTGGTTGAGCCATCTACCGAATACGTGTATGCCGGTAAACCACCTGTAGAGGTAATGGTCGCAGCGCCTATTGCTCCTGCGCACGAATTTGGTGATGTAGCAAAAGAGATTCCTAACGCGATAGGCTCGCTCAATACAGCCGTGTTCATTAATGTACAGTTATTTAAATCTCTCACTGTAATACTATATGTTCCGGCAGTTAAGCCCGTAAAGGAACCCCCGGCAACAAATGCGCCACCGTTTAATGAATATTGCAACGATCCTGTTCCATTAGCACCAACAGCAGTTATGCTACCATTTGATCCAGCGTTGCAACTTACGTTAGAAGGAGTGAGTGTGAGCGTTAAAGCGGCAGGCTGGGTAATATTTGCGGTAACCGAAGTAATACAGCCTAACATATCTTTAACAGAAATATTATAGATTTGGGAGGATAAGCCAGTAAAAATACCTGTTGCGTTAATAATACTGCCTGGCGTCAACGTATAACTATAAGGGGAAGTTCCTCCAACAGTACTCACTGTTAAGCTTCCTGTGGACGCACCATTGCAACCCACATTTAAAAGTGAGCTAATACTCGATGAGGGGCTACCTGTATTATTTATATTAAAAAGGACGGTTAGTGTACAACTATTTGCATCGCGTACGGTTAAGGTTTGCTGTCCTGCAGTTAATGCCCCGATGCTTGTTGATGCCCCAAAGGCGCCACCGTTAAAAGAATATTGGTAGGGCAATACACCACCCGTTGTCGCCGTTACAGTGGCGCTTCCGTTACTGCTTCCGCATGAAGCATTTGAAGTAGAAACAGTTGAAGAACCTGGCCCAGGAAGTATAGAAATATTGAAAGTGCTGTTAGTAACACAACCATTGAAATCGCGAACAGTGACTGTATGTGTACCGGTTGTTAAACTGCCCGCAGGATTTGAACTGGACACTGCATCTACACTAAACGAATACGCAGGTGTGCCACCCGTTACTCCAACAGTAACTGCACCCGTTGCGCCTAAACATGAATTTGGTGATGTGGTAAATGTTAGCACTATCGCGGCCGGCAGCGTAACATTTGTAACCTGATTAAGAGTACAGTTATTAGCGTCTCTAACCGTTATAGTGTATGTTCCCGCGATTAAACCCGTAAAATTACCACTTGCCTGGAATGCTCCGCCGTTAAGTGAATATTGAAGAGAGCCTGTTCCGTTTGCCCCTACTGAACTAATTGAACCGGTTGTTCCACCGTTACAGCTCACAGCAGTTGGCGTAAGGTTTAAAGTTAACGCAGTAGGTTGTGATATTATACCTATTACCGAGGTAATACAACCTGCAACATCGCGTACATTGATCGTATATGTTTGAGCAGTTAAGCTGTTAAATATACCTGTTCCGTTAACCGTACCGGTAGGTAAAATCGTATATGTGTAACCCGGACTTCCGCCTGACGTGCTTACATTAATACCACCGTTGCCACCACCATTGCAAGTTACACTAGAGGTAGAAGAAATTGTTGATGTTGGACTACCGAGACTACCAATTGAAAAATTAACAGTAAAGGTACAACCGTTCGCATCTTTCACTACCACATTCTTAGGACCAGCTGTTAAGCCCCCTATGTTGTTAATGGTTGTAAACCCGCCACCATTAAAAGAATATTGATATACCGGAGAACCAC
>JAYTBK010000177.1:0-1704 GCA_043737035.1 Bacteroidota bacterium
CGGTATTAAAAAGTGAAGGTCGGCATACCCTTGTCCATGTCCGTGGCTGGGCATGTTTACCGGAATGCCATCAACAAAAGTGGCAATATCAGTTCCATGGTCGCAATCAAATCCACGTATAAATATTTGCTCGGCTTTTCCACCGCCTGCGTGTTGCGCAATAAAAAGTCCGGGTACCAATCGTAAAAGATCTTGTGCCGAGTTTTTTGGCCTTGTAAAAAAGTTTAACTGGCTAATATATGATGATGAAGCTGCCGATACAGGCCTATCGGCTGCTATTGATATTTCGTTTAAGGTTACCGCTTTCGCGGAGAGAAAGATTTCTATTTGGAGCGAGTCATGTAGTGTAACTTCAAGTTTAAGAAATTGTTTTTCATAACCGCTTTTTTCAAATTCGATATCGTAAATTCCGATCGGTATATTTACAAAGAAAAAATTTCCTTTGTCGTCGGTGTGAGTGTGATTATTTGTTTTTTCAATATTTATGACCACATCATCGAGTGGCTTTCCGGTTTCCAATGATGTTACGATTCCGGTAAATGAAGTAAAAGTTTGCGTGTAGGCTTTGCCACAAGACAATGCGTTAAGGGCAGCGTAAGTAACGAAGCCAACTAAAATTTTATGCATAAAAAATAAGATCGATACGCTTAGTCAAAAACGCACCATTGAAAATAGATGTTAAAAAAAATCAAAAAAGAAATTAAAACAAATTAATCCTTAACATTCTGGTGGAATGATTTCCAATGATAGTGTAACGTCCTTCAAAACGTTAGTGTATGTGGCGCTGAGCTCAATCACTTTTTGTACAAAAGGTTCTAAGCAAACCGTTTCGGTTTTTACATGTTGAGAAAGTGTTTCATTATTAAATGCCGCATTATGATGTTTTGTTTCCGTATCAGCTTCGGCCTTTAATTCTAAATGCAAATGGTATCTCCCATTTTCCATATGCACTGTGGCCATGTGCGACGTATTAAAAAAACTGTGGGCAAATGCATCTTTAACTATTGGTAAAACCGGTTTTACCAAACCGAAAACATACACACAAAGCGTTAAGGAAATCAACGCTTTTTTGAGTGAGTATGAATTGGATTTATCCATTGATAATATTTACGAAATAAAATATGTTTCAGATTTATTAAGTATAAAAAGTGCGTTCAATTGTCCAATACAATCCAATTAATGCAATTATTGCCGACACAGGCACTACCACCCGTTTTCTGTACCAGCTCTTAGTAGAAAACCATTTTCCTATTAGTAGCCATGCAATTAGTATTACCGAAATCTGACCCAGCTCCACACCTACGTTAAATGATATGAGCGAAGTAAAAAATTTATTTTCGGGCAACCCAAGTTCTGAAATTGCCGAGGCAAAACCCATCCCATGAATTAAACCAAATACAAATACGACTATTAATCGCGAGGGTTTTAATTTATCTGTAATGATGTTTTCTGCTGCAATAAACATAATTGATAATGCAATAACCGGCTCTATGATATGTACCGGTGGGTCAATTATTTTATACATTGCAAGACCAAGCGTTATAGAATGTGCAACAGTAAAGGCTGTGGCCTGCCATAACACCGTTTTTAATTTTGGGCTTAATAAAAAGATGCTAATTACAAATAAAATATGATCGAGTCCTAGCGGTAAAATGTGAGTAAAACCCAGTTTCAAATAAACGGCTGCAACCTCCGTGCGCGAGA
>JAYTBK010000178.1:0-10778 GCA_043737035.1 Bacteroidota bacterium
AGAAAAACTCGAGACCACATTAAAAACTTTTTGCCAAGCTAAATACGGCGACAGTTTAATACGGGCGTTAATTAACCAGCAGATTTTTTTAGATGAGAAAAAAACGGTATCTCTTAAATTAAATAAAAATGAGGTTGAACAAACATTGTGCGATTACCTGCTAAGTATTAAAGGCGTTGCCGAAGCATACCCATCACATGTATTAAAGTATGAGAATTTTAGTGAAGGAACATTTAAATCGCTTATTCAAAAAGGTTATAACCATGTTCGAAGCGGCAATGTAGCGTTTTCATATAACCCCGCGTGGATGGAATATATGAACAAAGGAACAACACATGGCGCATCTTATAGTTATGATACGCATGTGCCGGTTATTTTTTACGGAGTGGGAATTTCAAAAGGCAACACAGTTAAAAAAATTAATATTGTTGATATTGCACCAACAATTTCATTGATGTTACATATGTCGTTTCCAAATGGAACAACCGGAAAACCGTTAGAAGAACTTTTTGCCAAATAATTTATTGAAACAGAAAAGAGCGATAGTTTCTGTAATTAATGATTTGGTTACCGACCAGCGTGTTGCCCGCACTTGCAGCGTGCTGCACGGGTTAAATTATAAAATTATTTTGGTTGGACGCAAATTACCAAATTCGGGTAACGTAAGGGAGCGGCCATACAAATGTAAACGCATGAGGCTTTTTTTCACTCAAGGACCGGCATTTTATCTTTTTTTCAACCTGCGTTTATTTTTTTTCTTGTTGTTTCATAAAAGTGATTTACTGATTGCAAACGACCTTGATACGTTACTTCCTAATTTCCTGATATCTAAAATAAAAGGATCAAAACTTATTTATGATAGTCATGAAATATTTTGTGAAGTACCTGAACTAATTGCGAATCCGGGCAAAAAGAAAATCTGGGAGCGCCTTGAAAAAACAATTGTCCCTAAATTAAAATACTGTATTACTATTAATAGCAGCATTGCAAATTATTTTTTTACTAAGTATAACGTTCCGTTCACTTACGTTAGAAATATACCTGATTATGCAGACAGTGAATTAAAATCGCGTGCTGAATTAGGATTACCGGAAGATAAAAAAATTATTATTTTGCAAGGGGCTGGAATTAATGTCCAGCGTGGCGCAGAAGAATTGGTGCAAGCATTCTTGAACCTGAGCAACGATTTTTTATTATTAATAATTGGAAGTGGTGACGTAATACCTACACTTAAAAACAAAGTAATTCTTCAGGATCAAAAAAACGTACTCTTTTTGGATAAAATGCCTGCGGTGCGACTTCGCCATTACACTAAAAATTCCGATTTGGGTATTGCAATTGATAAAGATTCAAATCTCAATTATCATTTTAGTTTACCAAATAAAATTTTTGATTACACACACGCGGGCATCCCTATATTAGCATCGCGATTGCCCGAAATTGAAGATATGATTAGCCGTTATAAAATTGGTACATTTATTGAAAACCACAATCCGGAACATATAGCTAATCAAATTAGAGAATTTATAAATTCCGAACATTACAATGTGTACAAACAAAATACAGTTACAGCAGCAAAACAGAATAACTGGGAAACAGAAAAATTAAAATTAATAGCATTAATCAATGCAATTCAGTAAATTACTATTTATAATTTTTATTTTTTGGGCTCATTCATTGATTTCTCAAAAAATGTTTTCAAGCATCGATACGTTATTATTTAAAACATTTAAAACTGTTAATGATGATGACACAATTGCCTATCTTTCGTTTGTAAATTTGCCTTACATTTTTAAAGATAAAAATCTGCAAATTAAAAAGGACTCAATTCTTGCACTTAAGCCATTTACAGAAGCTTTCACCGAAATTTTAGATGAGTTGAAAGAACTTGCCGCCGGCGACGAAATTAATATTAAGTACGATAGTTACGATCCGTTAAACTCAAGAGAATTTAATGCAACTGTTACTGGTAAAATATTGGTTCACGTTAAACTAATCGTCAACAATACGTTTACAGTTAAAATCCCTTTCAGCATTGCAGCATATAATGGTTTGTACACGATCGAATCGCCATTTATGATCATGTTTGTAGATAATTAAAGTATTCTGTACATCGCGTTTCTGAAAAGTTTAAATCACTATAGAAAAAAGAAAACATATCACATCTCAAACAATAATAAACACAAGTTATTTTCGTTCACCAATTTGTTGCCTCCACATTGCATAGTATAGGCCTTTTTCTGCTAACAAATCCGTATGTTTTCCCTGTTCAATTATTTTTCCCTGCTCCAATACATAAATTTTGTCGGCGTGCATAATGGTTGATAAACGGTGAGCAATTAAAACTGTTATCTGATCTTTTTTTGCCGAAATATTTCTGATCGTTTGTGTGATCTCTTCTTCGGTAATGGAGTCAAGCGCCGATGTTGCCTCATCAAAAATGAGTAGATGCGGTTCGCGCAACAACGCACGAGCTATAGATAACCTTTGTTTTTCACCACCCGATACTTTTATTCCGCCCTCGCCAATTGTCGTATAAATACCTTTTTCGGCACGCGATAATAAATTCTGGCAAGCAGCTTTTTTTAGTACTGCATTAATTTCTTCATCGGTTGCCGTAGGTTTAACAAACAATAAATTATCTTTTATCGTGCCCGAAAATAACTGCGCATCTTGCGTTACAAAACCTAACTGATGCCTTAATTCCGTTAGTTCAATGTCCTTGGAGTTTTTTTCGTTGTAAAAAACATCTCCTTCTTCGGCTTTGTATAATCCAACAAGCATTTTTACGAGCGTGGTTTTACCGCTGCCCGACGGACCAACAAAAGCAATGGTTTCGCCGGCGTTGGCCTGAAAAGAAATATTTTTTACAGCATAGGAGTTTGTAGTTTGATGTTTGAAGGAAACGTGAGAGAAACGCAAATTAGTTATATGCCCTATACTTAATGGATTTAACGGTTTTGCTTCACTTTTTGAGTTCATGAGCTTCTCATAATTTTCCATAGATGCTTTTGTTTCATTGTACGTAATAATAACGTTGCCCAGTTCCTGCATCGGGTTAAAAATAAAAAACGAAAAAAACATGAGCGTTATCAAGTCGCCAGGTAAAATTGTTTTTTGAAATACATAATAGTAAAGTACAAATACTAAACACGTTCGCACAAAATGTACGGTTGATCCTTGTATAAAACTTAGGCTACGTATAAAACGCACTTTTTTTAATTCTAAACCTAATATTTTAATGGTAGTGCTATTCAACCTTCCAACTTCCTGGTTTGTTAAACCCAAGCTTTTTACAAGTTCAATATTTCTTAACGATTCGGTTGTTGCGCCTGCCAATTGGGTTGTTTCTCCTAATATTTGTTTTGATATGACCTTTATTTTTTTACCCAAAAAAGAACTGATAACACCTATAACCGGAACCGTTGCCAAAAACAGTAAAGACAATTTCCAATCGAATTGAGTAACATAAAACATAACAAAACCAACCCCTACAATGGATTGAAATACCAGTGAAATGGCTATTGTTATAAATTTTTCGCTGTCTGTTTTTACCTTCTGCAATTTGCCTAGGGTTTCGCCGCTTCGTTGGTCTTCAAAATCCTGAAAAGGTAACTCTAATGCTTTTTGAATTCCGTTAGTGTACATATTTGCGCCCACACGTTGTATAATAATGTTTGTAAAGTAATCCTGAAAATTTTTTGCAATACGAGAAACCATTGCTGCTCCAATTGATAAAAGTAGCCACGGTATTATAGCGCGGGAAAATTCATTAAAAGTTTTAAAAGTATTTATTTTTATGGCTACATTGTTTATAGCCTTACCGGTAATAATTGAATCGCTTAACGAAAAACAAATGTTAATAGTTGCAAGGCCTAGCGCTAAACACAAATATAATTTGTATTTTTTTATATTGTTGTACAGGATTTTCATAGTTGATAAAACACTTTTAGGTGTTACAACATCAAAAATAAGCTTATTGTTTTAACTTGCATATTAATAATTTAAAGTGAATAACTATTTGCAGGTGATTGCCGATTTTAATTTTGGTTTTTTAAATTTGCGTAATGAGTTTTGGAGTCTGTTTATTAAGCATTGTACCTTGTAGGAAATTACCTGATAGCACCAGCGAAATGGTTACGCAATTGCTTTTTGGTGAAACATATGTCATTGTAGAAGCGGCCGAGGATTGGATTTCAATCATTACTACATTCGATCAATATCCGTGTTGGATAAGCGCTAAACAACACAATTCTATTTCGGAGGTTGACTTTAAAAATTCCACAGCTAGTTATTTAAGTTCGGAGTTAGTTCAGGTTGTAAGTAATAAAGTTGCCGATGCCGTTTTTCCGGTAACAATTGGTAGCGTTCTTTTAAATTTAAATAACAAGCAAATAAAAATTGATGAAAATATTTTTTCTTTTGATGGTTCATTCACCAACATCGATAGCAAAAAATCGGTTGAAGAAATTACCAATACGGCTTACTTATTTTTAAATGCCCCTTACCTTTGGGGTGGCCGTAGTCCTTTTGGCATCGATTGCTCAGGCTTTACGCAATTGGTATTTAAAATAAATGGTTATATCTTGCCACGAAATGCGAGTCAGCAGGTTGAACTTGGTACACCGTTAAGTTTTGTCGATGAAGCCACAGCCGGTGATTTGGCTTTTTTTGATAACGAACAAGGCAATATTACGCACGTCGGCATTATGCTCGATAACCAAAAAATTATCCACGCCAGTGGAAGCGTAAGGATGGATAAAATAGATCACTACGGCATTTACAATACCACCACAAAAAAATATTCGCACCAGTTGCGCGTTATTAAAAAAATCATTTAAATTTCTTATTTTTACACTTATCACTTATCACTTATCCCTTTTTTCTTAAAAACATTTCCTAATCACTAACAACTAACAACTATTCCCTAATCAAATGAAAGATATATTTTCGAAAATTGAAAAAAACATGGGCCCAATTGGAGAGCATTCAAAAGCTTCTCACGGGTATTTTACTTTTCCTAAACTGGAAGGCGAAGTGTCACCACACATGGGTTTTCGCGGAAAACAATTACTGAACTGGAGCTTAAACAATTATCTTGGATTAGCCAACCATCCCGAGGTACGAAAAGCAGATGCAGAAGGAGCCGAAAAATTTGGGTTAGCACTTCCTATGGGAGCTCGTATGATGAGTGGTAATTCCGATTTGCACGAGCAGTTAGAGCAAGGCTTATCTAAATTATCACAAAAGGAAGATACGATCCTTTGTAATTTCGGCTATCAGGCAATGGTAAGCGCTATTGATGCACTGGTTGATAGGCATGATGTTATTGTGTACGATGCCGAAAGCCATGCTTGTATTTTAGATGGTGTGCGTTTACACATGGGCAAGCGTTTTGTATTTAAACACAATGATGTGGAAGATTGCGAAAAACAATTGGTAAGGGCGCAGCGTTTGGCCGAACAAACCGGCGGCGGAATTTTAGTTATCACAGAAGGTGTTTTTGGAATGCGCGGCGATCAAGGCAAATTAAAAGAAATTGTTGAGTTAAAGAAAAAATTTATGTTTCGTTTATTTGTTGACGATGCGCATGGAGTAGGAACTTTGGGGCCAAACGGAGGTGGAACCGGCGAGGCGCAGGGTTGCCAAAATGGAATTGACATTTATTTTGGAACCTTTGCAAAATCGTTTGCATTAATTGGCGGTTACATTAGCTCTACAAAACAAGTTGTAACCTATTTACGTTATAATATGCGTTCGCAGATATTCGCTAAATCTTTGCCAATGCCTTTGGTATACGGACTTTTAAAGCGTCTGGAGTTGTTAAACAAACATCCTGAATACAGGACAAAACTTTGGGAAATATCCTCGGAATTGCAGAAAGGTTTGGTAGATGCAGGTTTTGATATTGGAGTAACGAACACACCTGTAACGCCTGTTTATATGCGTGGTTCCATACCCGAAGCCACAAACATGGTGATTGATTTACGCGAAAATTTTGGCATTTTTTGTTCAATGGTTGTGTATCCGGTAATTCCAAAAGGGATGATAATACTACGATTAATTCCCACAGCCATGCACACATCGCAAGATGTAAAAACAACCATTGAAAGTTTCTCTAAAATAAAAGATAAATTGTACGGCGGGCAGTACGTTGCTGATGAAATCAGGGAAGGTTTTTCGCAGGCGTTATAATTAATAAAGCATTACAAACACGCCGCTTGTTCTGACAGTGGCGTGTTTTTATTTTAATAGATCAGACACATTTTTTTTATTGAAATATAATGAATAATAGAATCGAATTGCTTAAAAAAATACTTCCGGATATTGAAGGAAATAAACCTACCAATTCGGCAAACGAAGCCTTTCAAAACGATATTCTACGGCCAATTTTAAAGTTTCAAAATGATCTGATTATTTTATACTTCGAAAATTTTTTATCAGAAAATAAAATAGATTTTTCCGCACTAAAATATTCCCATAAAATAACAAAAGTGCACGATCTTTTTAAAACCAATATTCAATTTAAGCAATTTTACTTAGGGTTAGTCGTTGCTTTTTTCTCGCACCAAGATTTTGCTTTTTACGTTCAAAATAAAAAAGAAGTAAATAAACGGATCATTGCCATGTTAATAGAACGTATTTGCAGTCAGCTCGAAACTATTGCGGTTAAATAAAGTGTATTTTATTTGTAATTCCTCATGTCCGCTTTCATCAACATCCATACTCATCATCAAACTTCTTCATCAGTAATTGAAATTGTAAACCATCGTTTCGGTGTAGATGAAAAAATAAACGCTGATATTTTTTTTTCTATTGGAATTCATCCTTGGGACATTGAAATGAATTTTTCCTTACCGGAGCTCGAAAAAGATGTATTACATCCAAACTGTTTTGCAATAGGAGAATGTGGCCTCGATAAAAATATTAAGGTAAGCTTTTCACTGCAAAAAGAAATTTTTATTTCCCATCTCAACCTTGCTTTAAAATATAACAAACCTGTTATCATACATTGTGTTAAAGCATTTGATGACTTAATTGACACTTGTATTCCCTATCAGCAAAAATTAAATCTAATCATTCACGGCTACAACAAATCCATTCATTTAGCCAAACGTCTTATTGCAAATGGCTTCTACTTATCTTTAAATGAAAAAGTAATTAATAAATCGAATGTTGATTTAAATCAATTAGACCTTACCAAACTATTTTTTGAAACCGATAACAATTCTGCACTTCAAATTGAAAGTGTTTATGTGTTGGCGGCAAAAAAATTAAATATTGAAATTGAAGCATTACAGGAAATAATTTCTTGTAATTTTAAGCGGCTAACTGAACGTAATTTTAAATAATGGAAGACACACATTGGATGCAGCGAACACGCCTTTTAGTTGGCGACCGGGGATTAGAAAATTTACAACAATCGCATGTATTAATCGTAGGCCTTGGCGGAGTTGGTTCATATGCGGTTGAGGCACTTTGCCGCGCAGGCGTTGGCACTTTAACAATTGTGGATGGCGATGTGGTTGACCCTACAAACAGAAACCGCCAGCTTCAGGCTTTAGCTACAACCCATGGGATGGGGAAAGCTATTTTGATGCAACAACGCTTGTTGCAAATAAATCCTTACATTAAACTCAACGTAATTGATAAATTTCAGGAGCCTGACCAAATGATTTTATTATTACAGCAAAAGTTTGATTATGTGATAGATGCCATTGATAGCATTACGCCAAAAGTAAACCTTATAAAAACCGCTAAAGAAATGGGACATAATATTGTTTCTAGCATGGGCGCCGGCGGTAAGATGGATCCCACGCAGGTTAAGGTTATTGACATTAGTAAAACCTGCCATTGTCCGATGGCCTACTATTTGCGAAAAAGATTAAAGGAAGTTGGAATTAAAAAAGGTGTAAAAGCAGTTTTTTCTACCGAGCTTCCTGATAAGCGTTCGATTATGCGAACCGATGGTAGCAACTTTAAAAAGTCGGCCTATGGAACAATTTCTTACATTCCAGCGGTTTTTGGTATGACTTGTGCTTCCGTGGCTATTAGAGATATTACGGAGTGGAAGGAAATTAAATAATTTTTTAACAGTTATCGTATTTTAAAAAGCAATTGGGAAGTTTGTTTTTATTTTATTATTTGTTACGTTTGTAAAGAGTAAATCCCCATTTATTTAATATTATCTATTATGAAAAATTTATTTTTAATCATTGTACCTTTTTTACTTAACGCAAACCATGGCGCTGCGCAAACTGTTCCTCATTGTGGATCGGATGAAGCAACTAATTATTTTATAAAAAATTTACCGGGTTATAAACAACAGGTTGAAAAAGCAAATCAAAAAAACGCTCAGGAATTTCAGGCTTACAAGATTCGGCTGGAAAGCCAAAACGCCGCGAACCGTTCCGCTGGAATACCCGCAACATATAATTTTACTGTACCGGTTGTATTCCACGTACTTCATACAAATGGTAGTGAAAACGTTTCGGACGCCGCGTGCATCGCAGCGTTAGTTGCCGTAAATAAAGATTATGCTAAACAAGGCTCTGATACCACTACTATAGATCCTTTGTACGCGCCACTTTACGTAAACTCTCATATGCGTTTTCAACTTGCAAAAAAAGATCCTAAAGGAAATTGTACAACGGGTATAGTTCATCATTATGATGAAAATACTCAGTGGAAACAAAGCGACCTCTACAATTATAAATACAGCACTGTAGGCACGAACAACTGGTCACCTTCACGTTACCTTAACATTTATGTCGTGGCAAATATTATTGGCGATATCCAAGCAGGATTAAGCATTGGCGGTTATACTTACAAACCCGGCACCTCTCCCAATGTTGGGTCAGATGCTATTGTTCTTTCGCTTGGTTTATTGCTTGATCCAACATCGCGCGGGTTAAGCCACGAAATAGGACATTGGTTCGGACTGAGTCATACATTCGATGGAAATGGCGGGTTTACACTTGCAACAGGTGTTGGTGTACGTTGCGGAAATGATGATATTTATGATACACCGGCAACTCCTGGTTTTGTAAGCATCTGCCCAAATTATTTAACTATTTCTGATAGCTGTGATATTGGCCGTAGGCCTAATATGCATAACATTATGGATTATGCATCATGCCCTAAAATGTTTACGCAAGGCCAAACTGATAAAGTTCGGTTCTCAGCTCAATCAAGCACCGCTAATCGCGATTATCTTGTAGATACAGCAAATTTGGTTTTTACAGGTATTTTAAGCCGCACAATGACAGTAGTTACTAATACTGCAACTAACCAAACGGACACACTTAAAATATATGCTGTTGCTCCAACAACCGTTTGTGCTCCAATTGCCGATTTTTATGCAACAAAAGCGAAATCTTGTCAAGGCCAAACAGTTGTTTATAATAGTACATCCTATAACGGCACTGCTGGCCTAACATATAACTGGACTTTTGATGGAGGCGCTCCGTCTACTTCTACGCTTTCGGTACCTTCGGTAACGTATAACACTCCCGGCACTTTTTCAACAACGCTTGTTGTAACCAACACAGTTGGTACAAGTAGCAAAACAGTTCCTTCATTTATGTCGGTATCGTGGCATTCCGATCCTATCAGCTATCCTGCCATGCAGAATTTTGAGGGAGGTAGTTTACCAACTAATTGGAACATCATTAACAAGGATTTCAGCACGTTGACGTGGCAAATTTCACCTTACGGTTCGCAAGGGTCGGGGCACAGTATGGTTTTACCAAATCAAAATGGTGGAAATACGTTTACCGGTGGAAACATAGATATTTTAGAAACAAGTCAGTATAATTTCAACAATACATCATCTATAACCGTAACTTTTGATTATTCTTATGCTACTACAACGAACTCAGCTACGGTAGGAACATTTAAATTTGAATATTCCGACGATTGTGGTGGTATTTGGAAACCAATGCCTAGCTCACCCACAGCGCTATCAATGGCTGCAAGCGGTGGTACGGTTACTGCACCATATATTCCTTTTACGCAAGCTAAATGGATAACGAAAACATTTAATCCTTTAAGCTTGGGAGCACTGAATGGTAAAGGTGATGTGAAATTTCGTTTTTGGTTTGAAAACGGGAGTACTTCAATGGCTCAAAATCTTTACATTGATAATTTCAATATTTCGGGTACAGTTGGTTTGGAAGAAATGGCAAATACAATTGGATTAATTATTTATCCAAATCCAACAACTGCGTCTGCCATTGTGGAGTTTACGTCACCTGTAAATTCTAAAGTAAACGTTAGCGTTTTTGATGTAATGGGAAGAATGGTTGAAGAAATTGCTTTTGATTCGATTGCAGGCATTGCAACCAAATATTCCGTTAACAAAAATGGGAATTTAAAAGGTGGAATTTATTTTATTTCTCTTTCGTTAAACGGACAGAAAATCACTAAAAAATTAATCATCGAGTAAAGTATAAACGTATTTTTATATAAACGTTCTTTCCATACGGGAAGAGCGTTTTTTTGTTTTAAAAAGACCAAGCTTCACGGTAAAAAAAGTATATTTGCCATCACTTAAATCTGTATTTTCCACTAAAACCAACTCTTACTAAAATGAAATTTCTGCGATTGTATATTCTTTACCGTTTGCAAATTATTGTGGCGCTAATCATATTAGGGGTGTTGGCGCATTTATACATGGATGCTATAACAGCGTGGATTTGTTATGTACTGGCGTTTATTTCTTTATTATTTTATTTTTTAATTGGCACCATGCGTTTGGTACAGGAAGCAGTACAAGA
>JAYTBK010000179.1:0-1698 GCA_043737035.1 Bacteroidota bacterium
CTAATGGAACATCTGATAAAAACATACAGTTCCCTACTTCAGGAGTAGCTGTAGCACCAGACATAACTTTTTTGCCAACTACTAATCCTGCAGGAGCAAGAATGTAACGCTTTTCACCATCAATATAGTTAATTAAAGCGATACGAGAAGTACGGTTTGGATCATATTCGATAGAAGCAACAACTCCTTCGATACCATCTTTATTACGTTTGAAATCAATAATACGGTATTGTTTTTTATGACCACCACCAATGTTACGGATTGTCATTTTACCAGTGTTATCACGTCCTCCGCTATTTTTAACCGAAGTTAATAAGCTTTTTTCAGGAGTACTTGTTGTGATATCTGAGTTATCAGTTGCTATTTTAAAACGTTGACTTGGAGTTAACGGTCTGAATTTTTTTAATGCCATTTCTTTTACTTTTTATCAAATTAAATATTAGCGTAAAAATCAATTGCTTCGCCAGTTTTTAAAGTGACAAAAGCTCTTTTTGAACGGTTTACGCGGCCAACTGCTACACCACGAGTGGTATTACGAGTTTTTACTTTACCTACGTATTGTTGAGTGTTAACAGATTCAACTTTTACACCGTACATTTTTTCAACTGCTTGTCTAATTTGTACTTTGTTGGCGCTTCTATCAACCACAAAACCATAGCGATTCAACTTCTCTGCCAGAGAAGTCATCTTTTCGGTGATGATTGGTTTAATTAATATTTCCATTTTATTTATTTAATAATGATTCTAATACTTTTACTGAACTTTCTAATAAAATTAACGTTTCAGCATTAACAATATCGTAAGTGTTTAAATCTGAAGCTTTTACAACCTTTGTGCCCTTTAAATTTCGGGACGACAAATATACATTATTATTTGACTCTCCCAACACTAATAATGTTTTTTTATCAGATAAGTTTAAATTTTTAATCAAATCAACATAATTACTTGTTTTTGGAGCTTCAAATGTGAAATCTTCTAAAATAGTGATAGCGTTTTCTTTTGCTTTATAAGTTAATGCAGATAAACGAGCTACAACTTTAGTTTTCTTATTTAATTTAAAAGAATAATCACGGGGACGAGGACCAAATACACGACCACCACCAATAAACAATGGAGACTTCATAGAACCCGCACGAGCTCCACCTGTTCCTTTTTGTTTTTTCAATTTTTTAGTCGTTCTTGAAATCTCTGCACGTTCTTTCGATTTGTGAGTTCCCTGACGTTGAGCAGCTAAATAATGCTTAACATCTAAATATATACTGTGGTCACTTGGCTCTACACCATAGATCACATCCGCTAATTCTACTTTTTTAGCAGTCTTTTTTCCGCTTATGTTTAATACTTCTACTTGCATGATTACTTCTCGATTATAACGTAAGACCCTTTAGCACCCGGAACAGAACCTTTGATTAAAAGGACATTCTTTTCTGCCATTATTTTTACAACTACTAAATTTTGGATTTTCTTTCTGTCTCCACCCATTCTTCCGGCCATACGCATACCTTTAAATACACGAGAAGGATCTGAAGACGCTCCTAAGGATCCTGGCGCTCTTGAACGATCATGTTGACCGTGAGTTGAACCACCAACACCACCAAAACCGTGACGTTTTACCACACCTTGAAAACCTTTACCTTTTGACGTACCAACGATATCTACAAAGTCACCTTCTACAAACATATCTAATGTTATGATATC
>JAYTBK010000180.1:0-1695 GCA_043737035.1 Bacteroidota bacterium
AAGGCAAAAACAGTTTCACCAAGGTTTCTTTAATTATTGTTATTATTAAAATGTTTCTCTACCAAAAAAGTGCATTAATTATTTTATTTATTTGTATAAATGAAGGAATAAATATCATCATTGCCCTTGCCGCCGGCACGGTTTGAAGAAAAATATCCTATACTATCGTTAACAAAAAAAATCCCGAAATCATCCGCGGTACTATTTAACAATAGACTCTCATTACGGTTGAGTAACCAAATTCCGTTTTTAAGTTTCGCGCTAAAAATATCCATTCCGCCAAACCCTGGCAAACCTGTGGAAGAAAAATACAATTTGCCATCGGCGCGCGAGTAAGGAAACATTTCATCGGCGCTCGTATTTATATCCGGCCCAAGGTTTAATGGTTTTTGCCATTTATCTGCAAATTTATTACACATCCAAATATCTTTGCCACCGTAACCACCGGGCATATCGGAAGTAAAAAAAAGAGTATTTCCATCGGCGGATGCAGCGGCGTGGGCGCATGAATATTCATCGGAATTAAAAGAAAATGGTTGCAACGAACTCCACTTTCCAGCAGTATTTTGAGATATGTAAATCTTCGCGTGGTTTACAAAATTCTTATTGCGTTTGTTTACCAAATCGTTCACGCGTGTTAAATACATATACGTTCCGTTACCAGAAAACGACACTGGCCCGTCATGAAATCCCGTATTAACTTTAGAACTAAACTGCTTAGGATATTTTACATCCGCATTTTTTATATCGGAACTATAGACATTTAAAAAAGGTGCGCCATTCAAATCATTTGTGGTAAGTTCGATAAGATCATTTTGTTTTTCGCCCGTAAATATTAATTTATTATTATAAACTGACGCGCAAAATTCGGATCGGTTAGTATTTACTTTTTCTACCGCGGATATGCTATATTCGGTTGGCTTAGTAAGCCAGTATTTAATTTCCTGACAGGCTTTTACCGCGTATATCGCCTTTTTATCCGTTGGTTTGGTTTCAAGATAAAACATAAAATTATTAAGGGCTTCTCCGAAATTATTAGTACTTTTTAAAACAGTACCATAATTGTAATAGACTTCCGGTACAACTTTACCAAGAACAAGTGCTGCTTTATAATTTACAACGGCATTGTTGTAGTCGTTTAAAATACGATAACAATCTGCCAAGCGTATTAAGCAATATTGTTTTACCGCAATGTTTTTTGTATTGATCGCTTTCCGGTAAGCTGGGATTGCTTTGTAATACTGAGATTTTTCAAAAAGTTTATCCGCTCTTTTTTGCTGCGCTCCGGCAACAAATGCCAGACAAATAAATAAAATAATTAATGCACTTTTTTGGTAGAGAAACATTTTAATAATAACAATAATTAAAGAAACCTTGGTGAAACTGTTTTTGCCTTGTACTTTCCGAAATCGAAGCCGATCATTATTTCGTGCGATGATCCTAACCGTTTTTTAGCACCAAAACCCGTATCGTAGGAATAGCCGATTCTGAACTTATCAGTAGCGTAAACTTGGAATAAAGCACCTATTCCGTAACCAAGACGTGTATAAACGCCTAACCATATGCGTTGCTGTAATAAAAAATTTAAGTTAACATCTACACTATTATTTTCTCTAACGCGTTTAATCATTATGCACGGACTAAAAATGAAATTTTCGTTCCGCGAAAATGCTTTACCTATAATGGCAAAAAGAT
>JAYTBK010000181.1:0-1695 GCA_043737035.1 Bacteroidota bacterium
CATTCCTCCAAAGGACTTGAATTTCCTATTGTAATTGCACCATTTATTAGTTGGAAAGTGGAACAGTCAACTACAGTTTGGGTACCATTAAATGAAGAAGGCTTGGATCTTCCAATAGGCTTAATTGCAACTGGAAAAGATGCAGACAGTACAATTTACAAACCCATTGCCCAAAAAGAACGCGAGCAGCAAAATCTTGATACAATTAATATGCTTTATGTATTGTTTACGCGTGCTATTGAACGCTTGCATATTGTATCTCCCATGCTTAAATCCGTTAATTTAAAAAATCCGCACACATGGCTTTACGATTTTGCAAAACAAAATTCCGATTTTAATATTATAGAGCAAACACTTTTTTTTGGCGTGTTAACTCAAAAAACACAAGCAGAACATCAAACGAAAGGCTTAGCGCAACTGCCACTTTCAGAAGTAAGTTATAACCAAAATAATGAGTTGGTAAAAATAAAAGGTTCCTCATCTTATAACGCGATCGATGAAGTTATAGTGGCACGTGAATATGGTATTTTAGTTCATCATATTTTATCAAGTATTATTTTGGAAGACGATATCGCCGGAGCGATAAATAATGCAATCTTGCGTGGTGATATCACGCAGTTGGAAGGTAGGAAAATTGAAAGCGATATTAAACTTATGTTATCGAACCCAATGATAACGAAATATTTTGGAAAGGAATATGAAATCAAAAACGAGCTGGAAATTTTATTTAACGGAGAGATTTTGCGTCCCGATAGGGTTGCTATTCGAAACCAACAGGCAACGGTTATTGATTACAAGACCGGCAAAATAAATTCTAAAAAATATTACCAGCAAATGAATAAATATGAAGGTGCATTGAGCAGCCTTGGATATATTGGAGTAAAAAAAATACTTCTTTATATAAATGAAAAAAACGTGGAGGTTTTATCGTAAAAAAAAACCCCGAAAAAAACTTCCGGGGTTTGTATTTTTTTAATTCAAACTACTGTTTAATAATTTTTCCAACTTTTAAATTATCGTTCCCGGAATGTATTTTATAGATGTATACACCACTTTCAAGCATTGATGTGTTAACGGTGTTGTCATTTTGGGTTAGTTTTTCTTTAATAACAAGTTTGCCCAAAGCATCATAAATATCCAATGTAATATTTGTGGATCCATTTAAATTTATTACAATCGATAAATAGTTCGTTATCGGGTTCGGAAACAGTTGAATATCTGACAATCTTTGTTCTGAAATTCCCGAACACAAATTAACGATTAAATTAACCGATGAATTTGCAGTACAGGTTCCATTACTCACGGTTACCGTGTAATTTGTTGTTATCATAGGTGATACCGAAACCGACATGGTACTCATTCCGCCGGGGATCCAAGTATACGTTGTTGCTGTAGAAGAAGCTGTAAGCACAGCGTTTTCTCCGGTACAAATTGCACTAGCCGAACTGATAGCAGAAACTACAGGCTTTGGACTGATCATAATACCAACTGTGTTTGTAACATTACAATTGTTTGATCCGCTGGTTAAAGTATACGTTGCGTTCATTGTTGGGCTAAAAATAGCGCTCGAACCGTTTCCGCCAGTTGGCATCCATGTATAATTTGTAGCACTTCCGGTGGAAGTAATTGTAGCCGTACTTCCTGCACAAAGGGAGGAGGAAGATACCGACACGGTAACAGTTGGATATGCGTTTA
>JAYTBK010000182.1:0-1691 GCA_043737035.1 Bacteroidota bacterium
GGTTCTAAAACAAATTGCCATGGCCTAATGGAAGCCGGGTTACGAATAACGGAAACTCTATTTTGTTGATAGGCTTTCATCATGTCGGGTATAATACGATTATCGGCCCAATCACCACCGCCTATAACGTTTCCAGCCCTTGCTGAGGCAACGTGTGCGGTTTCCGGTTTTGAGAAAAACGATTTTAAATAGGAGTTTGTAATGAGTTCAGAACAACCTTTTGATGCACTGTACGGGTCGTCGCCGCCCATCGGATCATTTTCGCGATAGCCCCACATCCACTCATTATTTTGATAGCATTTATCGGTAGTTACATTAACAGCTGCAATAATGGAAGGACATTTTCGAACGGCTTCAAAAAAATTAACCGTGCCCATTAAGTTAGTTTCAAAGTTAGTATGCGGATCGTTATACGACTCAATTACCAATGGTTGTGCCGCTAAATGAAATGCAAAATGGGGTTGTATTGCCTGCACATATTTATTAAGTTCGTTTTTATCGCGAACATCTCCAATTTTATGATGTATTTTACTTTCGAGACCGGTTGTAACAAAATTATCATTTGGGGTAAGAGGCGCCAGCGAGTAACCATAAACTTCAGCGCCAAGTTCTTTTAACCAAATTGCCATCCATGAACCCTTAAAACCCGTGTGGCCGGTTAGCAAAACCTTTTTTTCTTTGTAGCAACCGCCAAACATATCAAGTGTATACATTTGTTTAAAAATACTTTTTAAATTTTATTTGAGCAAATTTTAAATTCCCTCCACGCTTTATCAGGATTGCCGAATTTCCTCAATAACCAATTGTATAGTAGTAGCTCCCCTAAACTCATTTAACTTAATTTTATAAACAATATCAACCGGAATATTGCGCTTAAAAAAATGAACATAATCGGCTTTATTAAAAGCGATTGCTTCAAATTTTGTGAGCCTTGTTTTTGGTTGGTACAGTTCGAGTTTTAAATGGTTATTTCCCACGAGCCTTGCAAAACCGGTATCTAATACATTTTTACTGCAAAAAACGGGCATCATATTATGCGGCCCGTGCGGCGCAAACTGAGTTAGTATGCGAACTAATTTATCGGTAATATCATCAAGCTTTATTTCCAAGTCAATTTCTATCATCGGCATCATCATGTGATCTTCAATAGTTGCAGCAACTTCCCTTTCAAATGCTTCACTAAACGCACTTACATTTTCTTTTTTTAAAGCTAAGCCGGCTGCAAATTTATGTCCACCAAACTGTTCAAGCAAGTGGCTGCATTTTTCGATGGCGGTATAAACATCAAAATCTTTTACGCTTCTGGCCGAACCTGAAACAATTCCATTATGTTCAGTTAATACAATAGTGGGTTTATAATATTTTTCTATTACGCGTGATGCAACAATGCCTACAATACCCTTATGCCACGTAGGGTTAAACAACACCGTTGATTTCCGGTATGGCGTAATAACATCTTTCTCTAAAATTAAAAGAGCTTCATCGGTGGTTCCAAGATCGAGATCACGCCGTTGGGAATTTGTAACGTTTATTTTTTGCGAAAAATTAAGTGCTTCTTCTTCATTACAAATCAGTAATTCAACAGCCTTAGATCCATGTTCAATGCGACCTGCAGCGTTAATGCGAGGCCCAACGGTAAACACCAGCGCAGTAATATCCAGTTCTTTTTCCGCTTTGCTTAATGCAATTAA
>JAYTBK010000183.1:0-4519 GCA_043737035.1 Bacteroidota bacterium
TTGCAAAGGTCATGTACATTATAGAACCATCTAAATTAAATGAATAACCCAATGGCAACACAAAGGAGACGATGCGGTTGCTGATGCCAAATTTTTCCAGCTGTTCAATGGTTTTCGGCATCGCGCTTTCAGAGCTTGCCGTGCTAAAAGCCAGTAAAATTGGTTCCTTAATGTGCGATAATAACGCGAAAAATTTGATCCGTAAAAGTGTGCAGATCAAAAATAAAATACCGAAAACAAAAAATAACAAACCACCAAAAAAACACGCCATTAAATACGCGTAACCGCCGAGCACATCTAAGCCCTGCTGAATAATTACGGCTGTTATTGCGCCAAACACGCCAATAGGGGCAAAGTTCATTACAAAATTTGTTACTTTAAACATAATATGTGATAAACTGTCTACAGCTCTTATCATGGGTTTACCAATGTCGCCAACACTTGCGGCCGCTATCCCAAAAAATAATGCAAAAACTACAATTGGCAGAATATCGTTTTCCGCCATTACTTTAATAATGCTATCGGGCACAACATGGGCAATAAAATTTCCCGCATCCTGCGCATTGGCTTTGATTCCTGAACTTGCTTTAATGTCGGGCAGTTCGAGGTTCATTACTTTTCCGGGTTTAAAAATATTTACAATTACTAAACCCAAGCTCAACGCGAGCAACGTAGCAAATGTAAAATAAATTATAGTTTTAGCGCCAATACGGCCAACAGATTTAAAATCGCCAACCTTAGCTACGCCCATAACCAAAACCGCAAATACTAACGGCGCGATGATCATTTTAATTAACCGTAAAAAAATATCGCTTAGTATCGAAAAATTAGACGCTACTTTTTTCTTGTATTGTTTTAATTGGTCTTTATTAATTTTAGCGCAAGCGGTTGTTAGTTGCTTTTCGATTTCAGCATTGCCCTTTGATATTTTCTGAATATAACTTTGTTCAATTTTAGGAATACTGTTGGTAATAGATTTATTAATCGCATATCCTAAACCAATACCAATAAGCATGGAGAGAATGATGATGGTGATGAGCCTGTTTTTTTTATTGAACATAG
The DNA here is from genome assembly GCA_043737035.1 of Bacteroidota bacterium. Lineage (GTDB taxonomy): Bacteria > Bacteroidota > Bacteroidia > B-17B0 > Aurantibacillaceae > UBA4416. Next base: position 1,063 of record JAYTBK010000183.1, read on the forward strand.
GTTTATAAAATTTGATGTTATCTAGTGGAACTCAGATGACACGGATTATTATGATTAATTTATTTTAAAGCTTATCTATCTGCGTCATCAGCGTTCTAATTTATCTTTATATTTTAGAAGATCGCGCCCGTAAAACAAAATCGGCAATTACCAGCGCAGCCATGCTTTCAATAATTGGAACTGCTCTTGGCAAAACGCAGGGATCATGCCTTCCTTTTCCTTTTACAACAACTGCGTTCCCATTTACATCAACGCTGCTCTGATCCTGCATAATAGTTGCTACAGGTTTAAATGCTACATTAAAATAAATATCCTCGCCGTTACTAATTCCACCCTGTATGCCGCCGCTGTGGTTAGAACTCACGCCAACCGTTTGCAACTGCGAAGGAATAAACACATCATTTAATTCGGAGCCTTTAAAGTTGACCGAATTAAAACCTGCGCCATATTCAAAACCTTTTACAGCATTTATGCTTAACATGGCTTTACCAAGTTCCGCATGTAATTTATCAAACACCGGTTCGCCAAGGCCGGGCTTTACTCCTTTAATAACACAGCTTGCAACGCCGCCAATAGTATCACCTTGTTTTCGTATTTCTTCAATATACGTTATCATTTCATCAGATACTTTTTTGTCGGGACAACGCACAATAGAATTTTCCGTTTCTGAAAGGTTTAGTTCTTTATACGACGTATTCAATATAACAGGGCCAACGCGGCAAACGTATGCTTGCACAGAAACATTAAGGGTTTGTAAAAATAATTTCGCTACAGCACCGCCAACAACACGGCAAGCTGTTTCACGAGCCGATGAACGTCCTCCGCCTCGGTGATCTCGTATTCCATATTTTTGTTCGTAGGTGAAATCTGCATGCGATGGTCGGTATGTATTTTTCAAATGATCATAATCAGTTTCATGCTGGTTTGTATTTTCAATGGAAAAACCTATAGGATGGCCGGTTGTTTTTCCTTCAAAAATTCCCGACAAAAACGTTACCGTATCGTCTTCTTTGCGTTGGGTTGTAATGTGCGACTGACCGGGCTTCCGGCGTTGTAGTTCGTTGCTAATAAATTCGTAATCAATATTTAAACCTGCAGGGCAACCATCTAAAACTCCTCCGATAGCTTTGCCATGACTCTCACCAAATGTTGTTAACCTAAATAATGTGCCGAAGGTGTTGCCTGCCATAAAAACAAATATACTAAATTGCGCAGAGCTTAGAACCGGGAAGCCGACGAAAAAATGTTTAGCGGGCTGCAAGGTTCCAATAAGCCAATAATTTTAAAAACCACATTATATTGAAATTGAAGGTGTATTTGCATTGAAAAGAAAAACCGTTTCGAAAAATTGTATTGAACACCGTAAAATGGAGTAAATAATACTGCATTTTTCACGGTCGTTTCTAAATGAACAACATTCTCATCAAAATTATTTTTCTCGAAGGTTAGTTCGGAATATTGCCCCACAAGGCTAGGATTGAAATTTTCATACTTTTTTTGTAATAACATAATACTCACTGTATATTGTTTCTGAATATGAATATCCTATGTCAATTCCTGTAAAATATTTCAAGTGCTTCTTTTTCTAACAGTATTCTATACCCGGATTTAATTGAGCTTCCGGTCTGCGCTCATAACTTACAAATTGTACGCCATCATGCACCGAGTCAACATAATTGATAATCGGGTCTGAATATTTTTGCTGCCTGTTTTTTTTAATTAATGTAAATCCAAACCTAAAATAAAATCGGTCAGTCAATTGCCGTTTGTATTTTATTGTGTCTTTGTAATTTTATACCTAGTCAATTTCACTTAAAGTTTTGATCAAAGGGATCAAATCAATACTCAGCTAATTTTTCTTAGGCTTAATGCTGTCTTTTTTAATTGCGAATATCCCTCCTGTGCTTGAAACAATTCCACTAATTATTAAAACAATATAATATTTCATGTAATTTTGTATTTAAAAAACAACGTTCAACTATTAAAAATAGTATGCCTATAAAACTTCTTATCAAAAATATAAAAACATTGGTGCAGGTACGCGAGCCTCATGTATTAAAGGTTTCAGGAATCGCAATGAAAGAGCTACCATGCATTGATAACGCGTGGATGGCCATTGATAACGGAATAATTGCTGATTTTGGGCCAATGACCGAATTTCCGGGAATTGAAGATTGGAAAGGATTGGAAATTTTGGATTGTGAAGGGAAACTAATTTTGCCCTGTTTTGCCGATAGCCACACACACATTGTTTACGCCGGTAACCGCGAAGGTGAGTTTGTTGACAGAATTAATGGTTTAAGTTATGAAGATATTTTTGCACGGGGCGGTGGTATTTTAAATTCGGCTGAGTTGCTCCTAAATACTTCCGAAAACGAATTGTTCGAGCAAGCTTTAGTGCGACTTCATGAAGTGATTAGCCAAGGAACCGGTAGTATCGAAATAAAAAGTGGTTACGGTTTAAGTATTGAAGGTGAATTAAAAATGCTGCGCGTTATAAAACGAATTAAACAACTCAATTTAATTCCTGTAAAAGCCACGTTTTTGGGCGCGCACGCGTTACCTCACAAATACAAAGACAATAAAACGGGTTACATTAATTTAATTATTGATGAGATGTTACCAAAAATTGCCGAGGAAAATTTAGCCGATTACATGGATGTTTTTTGCGAGACGAATTATTTTACTGCGGAAGAAACCAAACAACTGTTAGAAGCAGGAAAAAAACACGGACTCATACCAAAGGTGCACGCCGAACAATTGAGCCACTCGGGTGGAATAAAAACAGGCGTGGAATGTGGCGCCATTAGCGTTGACCATTTGGAATTTTGCAATGATGATGATATTAGCCTGCTCAGTAATTCCAATACAATGCCGACGGTGCTACCGGGAGCGGCGTTTTTTTTAGGACTACCTTTACCACCTGCCCGTAAAATGGTTGATGCCGGTTTGCCGATAGCGTTTGCCAGTGATTATAATCCGGGAAGCAGCCCAAGCGGCAATATGAATTTTATGATGAGTCTCGGTTGCATACTCTATAAATTAACACCTGAGGAAGTCATCAATGCTTGTACTATTAATTCGGCATACGCAATGGGTTTATCGCATGAAGTAGGAAGTATTACAATCGGTAAAAAAGCTAATTTTTTTATTACCAAACCCATTAGTTCGTACGCTTTTATTCCTTATTCGTTTGGAAACAATTTAATAGAGAGCGTTTACATTGATGGTATCAAACAATAACAAGCCATCTTTTTTAAATTTATTTACGAATACTTGCGACAAAAAAACAATTTGCCAGTTGTTTAATTTTATCGGAGTCGGGCTTAGGAATTGAAAATTGTGCTTCATCGCGAAAAATAAAACTTGTCATACCAAAATCTTTGATAGTTTGAACATAGCTCGGATTTAATTCAATGAAAAAGTACGCACTTTTTTTGTCGATAGGAACCAAGGT
>JAYTBK010000184.1:0-1686 GCA_043737035.1 Bacteroidota bacterium
AATAAATCGAGTTTAAAGGATGCCATTGTACAATTTGGTGGTGGTTGCACCGCCGAAATTATTTCTAACCAAGGATTAATATTAACGAACCACCATTGCGGATATTCATCTATCGCTTTCCACAGTACGGTTGAGAAGGACTACCTCACGAAAGGATTTTGGGCAATGAATAAAAATGAAGAAGTATATACTCCAAATTTAACCGCAACCATTATAAACCGTATTGAAGATGTTACCGCTAAAGTTTTAAAAGGCTTAACCGTAAATATGACGGATTTAAAAACGGATTCAATTACAAAAGCGAATATTAAACAAATTGAAAAAGATGCGGTAAACGGTACTCACTACGAAGCTTTTGTGAGACCCTTTTTTTACGGTAACCAATATTATTTATTTGTTGTGGAAACTTTTAAAGATGTTCGGATGGTTGGCGCACCGCCTTCTGCAATCGGTAAATTTGGCGGCGAAACCGACAACTGGATGTGGCCAAGGCATAACGCCGATTTTTCTGTATTCAGAATTTATTCAAACAAAGATAACAAGCCCGCGGAATATAGTGCGGATAACGTGCCTTATACGCCAAAACATGTTATTCCTATTTCTTTAAAAGGTTATAAAGAAGGTGATTTTACAATGGTTTACGGATTTCCGGGGCGTACTCAGGAATACTTGACAAGTTATGCCGTTGATATGATCATGAACGAAAGCGATCCTTTAAAAGTTTCTTTACGCGAAAAACGTTTAAACATTATGAGTGCGGATATGCGTCAAAGCGATGCTGTACGGATTGCCTACGCAAGTAAATATGCCGGTATTGCAAACTATTATAAAAAATGGCTTGGCGAAATGAATGGCCTTAAAAAGTACGACGCCGTTACCAAAAAACAATTATTTGAAAAACAATTTACACAGGCAATTAATGCTGATGCTGCAAAAAAAGAAAAGTACGGGAACCTTTTTAATCAGTTTCAAAAAGTATATACGGAGTATAAAGTACTTAACAAACAAGTAGATTATTACAGCGAATGCCTTATTACCATTGAAGCGTTTAATTACGCGCGTGGTTACGTTAATATGGTAGCCGAACTTAAAAAAAAGCAGCGTGGCCTTGTCAATACCTTTGACGTTACATTAGCAGAATATAAAAAATTAGGGTTTTATAAAGGCTACAATAAACCAACCGATATTAAAATTTGTGAGGCTATGTTAGGAGAATATATAAAAGGCGTAGCATCGGCTGATCGGCCGCCTGTGCTCGATTCATTTATTGTAGCGAACAATAATGACCCTAAAAAGTTGACTGATTTCCTATTTAACAACACAAGTTTTACCGATAAAACAAAATCGGAGGCCATGCTCAACGACATTGAAAAATACACCAACCTTTACGAACGCGATCCGGTGTATTACATTACAAGTGCCGTTTTAAAATATTATGCAGGATCTGTATTTCCACAGTTTCAATATGATGAACGTGAAATAAATGAATTACAAAAAGTTTATATCCGTGGGCAACAGGAAGTAATTAAGGATAAAAAATTCTATCCTGATGCGAACTCCACATTAAGGGTGGCATATGGAAAGATTAATCATTATTCTCCAAAAGATGGCGTTGAATACAATTATTACACTACACTCGATGGAATTATTGAAAAGGAAATTCCGAAAGATGAAGAATTCGACGTG
>JAYTBK010000185.1:0-4514 GCA_043737035.1 Bacteroidota bacterium
CAAGAACCCAGAAACAATGTGAAAGTTACAGCTACGGAAATTATTATGCTTTTTTGCGATGCCAAGGAGATGGATTTAAAGAAATCGAAAGATAATCATTTGGTTTAAACCCGCAAATTAATAACCTAATATTTTAAGCATCGACTTATAACTTTGCTCTTTTGCAAATAATTTAGTTGTTAATTTGCCGTCTTCGTCCTTATCAATTAACACATGTTTTGGCGCCGGCACTAAACAATGCTGTGTACCGCCATAGCCACTCAGTGCCTCTTGGTAAGCCCCTGTATGAAAAAAACCAATGTACAGTGGCTGTTTATCCGTCTTTTCTATTTTTGGTAAAAAAACCTGGTTCGTGTGAGCTTCAGTATTATAATAATCCATGCTATCACAGGTAAGGCCGCCAAGGTTTACAGGTATGTATGGTTTATCCCAATTATTTACCGCAAGCATAATAAAATGTTGTTTAATTCCCCAAGTATCGGGTAAAGTCGTAATAAAAGAACTATCAATCATGTACCATTGTTCACGGTCGTTTTGTTGTTTTTGATCTATAATTGAATATAACGTAGCACCACTTTCGGCTACCGTAAACGATCCAAACTCGGTAAAAATATTGGGCTCATCAATTTCGTAATGGTCGCAAAAGGATTTTATCTGCGATACAATTTCTTCAACCATATATTCGTAATCGTACTCAAAACTAAGCGAGGTGCGAATGGGCATTCCTCCACCAATATTTAACGAGTCAAGCGTAGGACATATTTTTTTTAGTTCACGGTATATATTAAGGCATTTAGTTAATTCCGTCCAGTAGTAAATAGTGTCTTTTATGCCATTATTAATAAAGAAATGGAGGAGTTTCAATTCAAATTTGGGGTTATTTTGTATTTTTTGTTTATACAGATCTAAAATGTCGGTATAACGAACACCTAACCGCGATGAATAAAATGCAAAAGAAGGTTCTTCTTCTGTGCTAATTCGTATTCCGAGTTTACATTTTGGCACCTTTACATTCTTTTTATAGAAGTCGAATTCATCTAAATGATCTAATACCGGAATAACATTAAAGCCTTCGTTCAGCATATCCGATATGTATTGTTTATAGTTAGTTTTTTTGTATCCGTTACAAATAATGAATGTTTCTTTACTAAGTTTTTTCTTTTTAAACTGTTCTTTCAGTATTTGAATATCGTAAGCCGATGATGTTTCAATGTGCACGTCGTTTCTCAAAACCTCATCCAAAACAAACGAAAAATGTGAACTTTTTGTGCAGTAACAATACACGTATTTCCCTTTATAATCAGCCTTGGCCATAGCCACATTAAACATACGTTTGGCTTTTTGTATCTGCGAAGTTATTTTTGGTAAATACGTAATTTTTAGCGGTGTGCCATATTGCTTAATAATATCCATCAATGGTATATTGTTAAAGTGCAACTCGTCATCTATCACTTCAAACGATTCTTGCGGGAAATCGAAAGTTTGTTCAATTAAGTTCTGATATTTGTTTTCCATTAGTTCAAAGGTAAGTGAGTTACTTGGTAGTACAAAGTTACGATGCAACTAATTTGGATTTTGGCAATTATTTTACAAAAATTTAAGCTTAAATTTACCATGGTGACATTGTACACTCTTTAAATGAATCGAAAAGTTGTAATTTTGCGGCATGATACAAAGAAAACAAACGCTTTTTTTACTTGCCGTAGCCATTATTGCAACGCTTCTGTTTTTTGTTCCCTTTTTAACTTTTTCTCATGATGATTCATCACAATCGCTTTCTTTAAAAGACGCTTTTAAAAGTTTAGAGAACAATAATGTTTTTTATCCTCTTGTTTTGAATGTTTTGGTGCTCTTTTCAAGTTTGGCCATTATTTTTATATATAAAAAAAGGATTTTGCAATTTAAACTTACAAATTTATTGGTGGTGCTAAATGTGTTAATAACAGGTTTGTTCTTTACATTATCTTTCCACCCAGCAGGTAAGGAACCTATTCACTACAATATTGGCGCTTTCCTTCCTTTTGCTGGAGCTTTTTTTGCTTTTTTAGCGGCTAGGTTCATTAAAAAAGACGAGAAGCTAGTGCGCGGCGCTGACAGGATCAGATAAGGCTACTTTCCAACTCGGACTGAAATTATATTTTTTCGCTGTTTTTTGGAACATTTTTGATATAATAATCCCTTTTTTGGTGGTTTTTAATAATAAATGATACTTTTGTTGCACTAACCAAACTACACAAAAAATGAAATTAACCGAAATTCAGGATCTTATAAAATTCGTTTCAAAAAGCGGGGTAAATGAAGTTGAACTCGAAACTAAAGAAGTGAAAATTGTTATCAGAACGGGAAAGCAAGCTGCGCCGGTAGTTTACCAACAAGCGCCGCAGCAATATAATTCTGTACCCACTCAACAAATTAGTGCGCCTCCCGTAACATCAAGCGAAGTTGCACCGGTGACGCCGCCTGTAAGCACAACATCAAACGACGAATCAAAATACATTACTATTAAATCGCCTATGATTGGTACATTTTATCGTTCTTCATCGCCTGATAAACCTGCATTCGCAAACGTAGGTGACGATATTGAAGTTGGAAAACCGGTTTGTATAATTGAAGCAATGAAGTTGTTTAACGAAATAGAAAGTGAGGTAAAAGGAAAAATTGTTAAGGTTTTAATTAATGATTCAACTCCGGTAGAATACGACCAACCTTTATTTTTGGTGGATCCAATCTAAATTACCAGTTTGATGATGTGCCGATATGCAAATTTAAAAAACTATTAGCATTGATTCTATGTCTTAATAAGCCAAAAGATAACGCAATTTTAAAAGCTATGTTTAAATTTTCGATAGAAATTTTAAAATTGAATGATTAGTTGCAAGATAAAAGAAAATATACCATTGCAATCAACTAAGCAGATCGGGTACTTTTATGGGAGCAAATGTTTATGAGGCCCAAGGGGCAGAAAGCAGAGCTGATTTTATTCATAAATTTAAAGTTGCTGCTAGAATCGGAAGAAAGCAAATACTGGTTATTGATCTTTATAATGTTGGGTTATTTGCAAGACAATAAATTACTAAATGATTTGGAAGTCATTAGTAAGATTTTAGGGAAAATAATTTTAAGCTCAAAGAATAAAATACAACCTGCACATTAGCATATTTACTAATTATTAAATTAATTTAAAATGTTTAAAAAAATATTAATCGCCAATCGTGGCGAAATTGCTTTACGCGTTATTCGTACATGTAAAGAAATGGGAATTAAAACCGTAGCGGTTTATTCTACCGCCGATAAAGATTCATTGCACGTAAAATTTGCCGATGAAGCCGTTTGCATTGGTCCACCCCCAAGCAAAGATAGTTATCTCAGTATGTCGAGTATTATTGCTGCTGCAGAAATTACGAATGCAGACGCTATCCACCCCGGTTACGGATTTTTAAGTGAAAATGCCAAGTTTTCGGAAATTTGCAGGCAAAACAAAATTAAATTTATTGGTGCTTCGCCCGAAATGATCAATAAAATGGGTGATAAAAGCAATGCCAAAGCAACGATGATTGCCGCAGGTGTGCCATGCGTGCCGGGTTCCGTAGGTTTGCTTGAAAGCGTCGATCAGGGAAAAGAACTTGCAAAAGGGATTAAATATCCGGTAATTATTAAAGCTACTGCAGGCGGCGGCGGTAAAGGCATGCGGATAATTTGGAAAGAAGAAGAATTTCAGAATGCGTGGGATAGTGCTGTGCATGAAGCAACCGCAGCCTTTGGCAATGGTGCTATGTATATGGAAAAATATATTGAAGAGCCGCGCCATATCGAAATTCAAATTGTAGGCGACCAATACGGTAAAGCCTGTCATTTAAGCGAGAGAGATTGCTCGGTACAACGCAGGCACCAAAAACTGGTTGAAGAAACGCCATCACCGTTTATGACCCCCGAATTACGAGAGGCAATGGGCGACGCTGCCGTTAAAGCTGCATTATCTATTGCATACGAAGGAGTTGGTACCATTGAATTTTTAGTTGACAAACACCGCAACTTTTACTTTATGGAAATGAATACACGTATTCAGGTTGAACACCCAATTACGGAAGAAGTTATAAACTACGATTTAATTCGCGAGCAAATTTTAGTTGCGGCAGGCGTTCCTATTTCAGGTAAAAATTATTACCCGCAATTGCACGCCATTGAGTGTCGGATAAACGCTGAAGATCCTTTCAAAAACTTTGCACCTTCACCCGGTACTATTACTACGTTGCATACTCCTGGCGGGCATGGTATTCGCGTAGATTCGCACGTATATAGTGGTTATCGCATACCGCCAAATTACGATAGTATGGTTGGCAAATTAATTACCGTAGCGCAAACGCGTGAGGAAGCTATCGCTAAAATGCATCGCGCCCTGAGCGAATACGTAATTGAAGGTGTAAAAACCACCATTCCTTTTCATTTGCAATTAATGCAAAATGAGGATTTTAAAAGCGGGAATTTTACCACAAAATTTTTGGATAGTTTTAAAA
>JAYTBK010000186.1:0-10693 GCA_043737035.1 Bacteroidota bacterium
GCATCCTGTATACTTAAATCTTTATCCATTTGCAAAACCACGGTTGGCTCGGGATTTCCATTTATTTGTGTTATAAGGGTAGCTTCAAGTGCCGAAAAATCAACAGGTTTTCCTTCTACAAAAAAGTTACGGTTGTTCGAAACATCCAGATGAATTGGTTTCTTATTATTATCTACTGGTTTTGTGGGCTTGGAGCTTGGCAGGTTAACTTTAATGGCGTTTGGGCTAACCATGGTAGAAAGAATTAAAAAAAATAACAGCAAAAAAAACATAATGTCATTTAATGCCTCTGTGCTAACTTCCGCTTCTTTATGTGCTCTTTTACGTAATCCCATTTTCCATTTTTTAGTATTTAGTTTTTAGTATTTGCAGTATTGTTAATAACTAATAACTTAACATTTAAAACTATTTGCTTGGTTCATTTAACATATCCAAAAATGCTATTTGTGTTTGTTCCATTCGGTGCGCCAAGCGATCAATACGAGAGTTTAACCAATGATATCCTATAAATGCAATTACACCTACAACGAGTCCGCCGCATGAACTTACCATCTTTACGTATAAGCCCGATGATATAACTTCTATTTCAACAGTTTTAGCAACTGATATTTTATAAAAAATTTCTATTACGCCAATAATAGTTCCTATAAAACCAAACATTGGTGCAATGCGGCCTGTAATATTTAAAATGCTCATATTTTTTTCAAGTGCAGTTAATTCGGAAGAACCGGCTTTATCCATGGCTTCTCTAATTTCCTGCATGCTCTGGCCAATACGGGAAATGCCTTGTTCCAGCATAATGGACTCAGGTGTGTTTACACTTTTACATAAACTACGTGCACCATTTAAATTGCCGTTATTAATCATTTCTTTCACACTTGCCAGCAAAGTCACATTTTTTTTTGATGCTTTTGAAATGGTTAGCAAACGCTCAACCATTACATAAACCGACATGAGCAATAATATTGAAAGCGGGATCATAATAACCCAAGCTTGCGCGATGATATCAAAAACGCGAATCTCATTTGGAGGAAGTGCTGCCCCCGGCTGAATACCTGCGGCTATAGGCTGTACAACCGAATCGGCAAGCGAACTAACGGTATTTGTAATTTGAAGAATAAATGACATCATAGGGCATAAAATTTTAATTACACGAAGTTAGCCCAGAAACCAAGCAGTAAATTGGATGATGAGCGATGTTTTAAACAGAAATATGTTAGTATAACAACGGCACGACTTAAAGTTACAGTGCCAACCCTTACACTAAACTATGCAGCCAACGCTTTGTTGTATTTCTTTTTATAGCTCAATGGCGAAAGCCCGGCAATTTTTTTAAATGTTGTACGAAACGCTTTAGTATCATTATAACCAACATCATACATTACTTCATATATATTTTTATCACTGGTTTCCAAGCTTTTTTTTGCGGCTTCAACTTTCACGCGTTGTATGTACTCAACTATGGTATTTTGCGTGGCCTTTTTAAAGCGACGTTCAAGGCTTCGCCTACCTAAGGCAAACATATTCGCTAATTGCTCAACACTTAGTTTTTCATGGAAATTAGATTCTATAAATTCCTGCGCTCGTTTTACCGGAACATCATTGTGCTCTTTTTGGCCTGTAAACATTATAAACGACGATTGACTAAACCGGTCTACTTCAATCTCAAAAAACTTGGCTAACGTTATAGCCATTTTGCGGTTCGTGTATTTTTCAATGATATAAATTAACAAGTTCCAAAAAGATGTGGCACCACCACTGGTATAAATTCCATTTTCATAAGTTATTATTTTGTCGGGTACGAGCTCAATTTGTGGGTACATTTTTTTAAACGCATTAATGGCGTACCAATGTGTGGCACACTTTCGCGCATTTAGTAAACCGGTTGGAGCAAGTAAAAAAGCGCCTACACACAAACTTGCTATTTCGGCATCAGCTAAAAAATGCTTGTTTATCCAAGGAACAAAATCTTTATTTATTTCTGTTACCTCGTTCCAATTGCCATTAACGGGCGGTATAATTATCAGATCAGTTCGTTTAATTTCGTGTATATCCGCATCCGGGCAAACTTTAAAAAATTTATCATAAACGTGCGCTGATTTGTCGAGGCCAACCAACTCAACTGTAAAGGCAGGGCGTGAACCGTTATTCTCCAAAAACCTGTTAACTGTTGTAAATGCTTTGTACGCGCCTTCAATACAGTTTAAAGTAGCCGCTCCTTTAGGAACTAGTATTGAGATGTGTTTTAATGCTGTGCTCATATACTACAAAATTAATTTAAATTAGTGTCGCAAACAACCGTCTAATATGTCATAATTGTACATCGCTTTCAAAACGCCTGTCCTTATGTTTGTAATATAAATAAATTAGCAAACGTATGATAACACAAAACAAAAAAACAAATATTTTATATTGGTCTTTTACCGGTTTATTCGCGTTTTTTATGCTGGGTTCAGCAATTCCGGATTTGTTAGTGATGCAGATGGCAGTTGAAGGATTTACTGAAATGGGCTTAACTAAAGCGCTTGTTCCTTTTTTAGGTGTGGCTAAGTTGTTGGGAGTGATAGCGATTTTAATTCCCGGTTACCCGAAAATAAAGGAGTGGGCTTATGCAGGGTTGATGTTTGATTTAGTTGGCGCTATCTATTTAATTGCCTGTACCCGAAAACCATTTCAATATTGGGGTCCCGTGTTTTTGCCATTAGCTATGGGCGTTGCGTCTTACTATTTTTATAATAAAAAACTTAAATACAAAATCACCCCATAAAACAATATTACCATTATTTAAACTAAACGTATAACTATGGCAACTAAAATTTTTGTAAACCTTCCCGTAAAAAACTTAAGTAAATCGATTGAATTTTTTACTAAACTTGGTTACATCTTTAACCCAAATTTAACCGACGATTCTGCAACGTGTATGATTGTTAGTCCAACAATTTTCGTGATGCTTTTGGTGGAAGAAAGGTTTAAAGATTTTACTAAAAAAGCAATTGCCAATGCAACAAAAACAACAGAGGTGCTTTTAGCTTTAGATTTTGAAACTAAAGAAGAAGTTGATTCAATGGTGGAAAGTGCGATTGCGGCAGGAGGCAAAATTTATTCTGAGCAGCAGGATCACGGGTGGATGTATTCTCACAGCTATGCTGATCTTGACGGACATCAATGGCAACTTTTATTTATGGATCCAAATGGTATGCCACAAGCGTAGGAATTTATAAACTTTTGTAAACTGATAGTGTAACTGCGCTTGGTATTATAGGTGATATGAACGACGAGTTTTTTGATTCGGAAAGCTGGGACAAAGCTCTTACCAAAGTTAAGCAAATTGCAGAAGGTTTTTATACACTTGTTACAGCTTAAAATGCCTGTGAATATGTACTGGCATTCATTTTGATTTATTGCATTTTAAAGTGACTATGGGTCTACTCGGCAAATACATCGAAAAACGCAATTTTAATGAAACGCTCGAACCCAAAGGCGGTAAAGCCGATAATGAGAAACTAAGGTTTGTGATTCAGAAGCACGATGCATCACGCTTACACTACGATTTCCGATTGGAAATGGAAGGTGTTTTAAAAAGTTGGGCAGTTCCGAAAGGCCCTTCGACCGATCCTAAAGTAAAAAGACTGGCCATGATGGTCGAAGATCATCCTTACGACTATCGGGATTTTGAAGGGATTATTCCAAGCGGCTATGGCGCGGGCACTGTAATAGTTTGGGATGAGGGTTTCTACGAACCTATTGACGTAGGTAGCAAAGATAAAATAGTGCTTACCAAAAATTTGATGGCGGGATTGAAGAAAGGAAAAATCGACATTAAAATGTATGGAAAAAAAGTACAAGGAGAATTTAGTTTAATTAAAGTGCATGGCCGTGGAGAGAAAGGCTGGCTGCTTTTTAAGGTTAAAGATGATTTTGCTTCAACTGATGATATTACATTAAAGGACAAATCGGTTATCTCTAATAAAACACTTGCACAAATTGAAAAAACATCAACGAATATATATGGCTCTAAAAAACCGAAAGAGCCCGCGTTAGCGAAGTTAGAGAAAGCACAGCTTAAGTTGAAATCAAAAAAGTCAGGTGAGGTCACTCTAAAAATTAAAACTCTGAACGCTGGCGCAAAAAAAGCATCAATAAAAAAAACGGCAACCGAAAAAAACGCTTCTAAAAAAATTAATGACAAAAAAATTAAAACTTCTTTAAAGCAAACTTTGAAAAAAAAACCCCCTGAAATTGACATTAGTTCCATTTTAAAAAAGGCAAAAAATTTAAAAATTCCAATAAAAGTTAGTCCGATGTTAGCAACGTTGGTGGACGTACCGTTTGATTATAAAGGTTGGATTTACGAAATTAAATGGGATGGTTACCGCGCGCTGGGCTTTACAAATAAAGGTACGGCTGATGTAAAATCACGCAACGATAAATCATTCAGCGATAAATTTTATCCTGTAAAGGACGCATTAAAAAAATGGAACATTAATAGCATTGTTGACGGAGAAATTGTAGTGGTTGATGAAAACGGAATTCCAGATTTTGGAGACTTGCAAAATTGGCGAAGTGAAGCGGACGGTGAACTTCTATATTATATTTTTGATTTACTGTGGTACGAAGGAAAAGATACTACAAGTTTGCCGTTACTAGAAAGGAAACAAATTTTAAAAAAAATTTTACCTGCTGAAGGTGTTTTACGGTATAGCGAAAATTTTGAACAATCGGGCACTGAATTTTTTGAGGCCGCAAAACAAATGGGTTTAGAAGGTATTATAGCGAAACAAGCGGATAGTAAATATCGTGCGGGTGCACGAAGCGACGATTGGCTTAAAATAAAAGCAAACAAACGCCAGGAAGTGGTAATTGGCGGCTACACAATCAACGATGACACAAGTAAACCGTTTAGCGCATTGCTTGCGGGAGTTTATGATAACGGAAAATTAAATTATATCGGCAAAATTGGAACGGGTTTCAGCGTAAAAACGCAAAAGGAAATGCTCGCTCAATTTAAACCTTTAATCACATCAAAAACCCCTTTTACTACTCAGCCTGACATCAAGAATCCATCCGGTTTTAGACGCGATCCGCCACACGCAACCGCTGTTTGGCTAAAGCCATCACTAGTTTGCGAAGTCGCATTTACAGAAATGACAAGTGATAATATCATGCGCCATCCTTCTTTCCAGGGAATGCGAACGGATAAAAATTCATCCGATGTAAATCTGGATAAGGAAATTAAAACTACAGTAAAAAATAAAATTATTATAGATAAAAAATTAATTGTCACTGCTGGTAAACAAAGCAGAAAAACATTTCTAAATCCAACAGATGAAACTCAGTTCAGAAAAATAAATGGCCATGGAATGAAGTTTACAAACCTCAGTAAATTTTATTGGACGAAAGAAAAAATTACTAAACGCGATCTCTTAAATTATTATTATCAAATAGCTCCCTATATCCTTCCTTATCTGGTTAACAGGCCTCAATCGATGAGCCGGTTTCCTGATGGAATTGACGGGCAGCATTTTTACTTCAAGAATGTTACAGGTAAGGCACCCGATTGGGCGGAAACTTTTTTATACACGAGTAGCTCCGAAGATCGGGATAGAAAATATTTGGTGGCGAAGGACGATGCGAGTTTACTGTACATGGTATCATTAGGATGTATCGAAATGAATCCATGGCATAGTAGGGTTGAAAGTGAAGATTATCCGGATTGGTGTGTGATAGATCTCGATCCGTGGAAAAATAGTTTCGATAAAGTAATTGAAGCCGCTTTGGTAACAAAAGAAATACTGGATGCAATGAAAGTTGCGTCGTATTCTAAAACAAGCGGTTCAACAGGCATACATATTTACATTCCATTGGGCGCAAAATATACACACAAACAATCAAAAGAATTTGCCAGAGTTATTGCCACACTTGTACACCAACGCTTACCCAAATTTACAAGCATTGAAAGATCGGTGAAAGAACGTAGCGGAAAAATGTATATTGATTTTTTACAGAATCGCGCTCAGGCAACTATCTCTGCACCTTATTCAGTGAGGCCTAAGCCAGGCGCTACCGTATCGATGCCGTTACATTGGCACGAGGTAAAAAAGGGCTTAAAAATGTCAGATTTTAATATACATAATGCACTGGATCGTGTAAAAAATCAAGGCGATTTATTTAAACCGGTGTTAGGGAAAGGCATTGATATGGAAAAAGCAATTCAAAGTTTTAGCAAAGAAAATTAACTATTTAAATATGGAGGATAATCTAAATAATGATTTTACGTTTTACGACCTTATTACCATTAAGAGAGAAATACATCGAGTGGCTATATCCGAAATCAATCAAATTGAAATTGATAAATTACTAGAGGAATACAACACTCTCGAAAAAATACCCGTAGATAAAACTGTGAGAGGGTTTTTTGTGAATAATGAAAACTCGCCGGATTTCGATAAGCAGGAGAACGACATAACGATTAACCAACTGCGCAAAGGATAAACGGAAAGAAGCAATTGGAATGAGTTGGCACATGATTATATTAAACATGATGAACCCATTAAATTTATTATTATGAAAACTTCAGGAAATGTTCCAAACAAGCAGAACACTCAGGGAATGTCTAAAAAACCTCGTCCGGAAATAAGGGATGATATGGATAGCAGAAAACACAAAGAAGGTGGTGACAAAAAGAAAGCAGCAAAAAAATAGTATCCTATCAAAACTAAATCCACGATTATCCAACAAGTAAAATCTAAATTAATTTCTCTTGCCGTAATTTGTATTTTAATTATTTTTATCGCGTGTACAAACGATCATGAAGGTGGTAATGTAGCGGATGATCGTTCAGCATCAACCGATGGCAGCGGAACAGAAAATTTGAAGGACTGGAATACAACCAGCACTACCAATTATAATTCGAATGATGGATCGAATCATGAAAATTCCGCTACTTCCGCGTTTGACTCGAGCAGAAATTCGGTGGCCAATACAACAAATGAAGGATCTAAGTTTCCCGGTAAATGTAGCACAACAACTAGCAATCGTTAATTATTATTTTATAATAAAATCAGCAGCGTTTAAAATGTTGCTGACTTTTTATTTTCTTAATTTTAATTTACCACATCTAAATGGTAATAGTATTGCCGACAAAAGGGAATTTATTTACACGGTTTTCAATCAAAATTACCCCTTAATGTAGTTGAATTACAAGGCAATGGTTTTGAATGGTTTATAGCAACAAGTTAGATCTGAAACCAATGGCAAGTAATCTTTTTAAAAAAAATCCAGCCGACGCATATTTAATAAACATGCATGAGTCGTGGGAAATAATTTATTGGTGCAAAAAATTTAGTTGCACTAAAGATCAATTAGAAAAAGCGATAGTAGCTGTTGGAAATTATCCCGATAAGGTTCGTGAATATTTCAGCAACAACATCTACATTCAATCCGCTTAAGTTAAATAGTTTACTCGCTGCACTGCCATAGTGTTACAGGGCAGGGTTTAAAATATTTATAATCCGGTAAAGTAAATTCTTTTACATATGTAATTTTTAGCTCGTTTATCTTCTCATTCGCTTTGTTTTCATTCCATTTACGTTTAAAATATGTGCAGAAATAACCTCGCAAAAATTCGTTGTAACTAAATATAAAGTTTTCCGAATACTTTCGCTGTCGGTCGTTTTTAAACATGCTTACAACCTTTGCCGGTTTTTTGTAACTCACCACATTTGCTGAATTAAGTAAACTAATTGTTTTACCGTCTGTAGTAGTTCCTTCCAGTACGTACCAACCGTCGTCCTTAAACACTCCGGGAGCAAACATTCCCCAATTCTGATCCAGCCTAAGCGTATACCCAATAAATCGCAAATGCTCAGGCATCTTACTTTTTACAATTGCGAGGTTGCTTAAATTCCAGTCGAAAACAAAAACAACTAAAAAAACCAACGTGGCAATTGTCAGATTTTTAAGGCATTTATTTTGGGTATAAGTTGGTTTTATCCATGGTATAAAAAGTGCAATTATTTTAGCCCAACCATAAAACGATGTTGCAACCCTGTTTTTTAATTTAGAAAATTTGGGTTCGAGTTTTTCAAAAACAAACGAAGGTGTTAAGCCAATAACAGTGCAACAGCCAATAAGCGGAAACAATCCAATAAATAAGTGTAAACTATTAAATAAATGGAAAAATATAATGCTCAATACGGCCACTAAGCGAAACAAACCATGTTTAATAGGAATGATAAACAATATTGGCAGGAGTAATTCAAAATACCATGCAATGGCCGTTAATTTTTTTAAGAGCAACGGGTAGTAATAATAGTATTTTGTAAGCGGATACGCTATTTGATCCAAACTAAAAGCATAATAAACCGCCGTAAAATCAGTATGCCATTCGGGGCCTTTTAAAAGAGCAGAGCCTGTGTAGATGTAACTTAGTTGTAAAAAATAGGCAATGGTTGCAACGCTCACAAGGGTTTTGCCGGGTCTATCATCTGTATCGCGGCTTAATAAACTATCGCACGAATACCTTACACCCCATGGTATAAACATTCCCCAAAAAAGCACCATTCTTAAAAGGTCGTCGCCGCCTTGTAAAATAATAATATTTCGGTTGTGTAAAGATACTAGCATCAACCAGCTTAATATTGTAAATAATTTTGTCCTATATCCTATTAAAACCATTACCGCGCAAAACGACGCGAATAAAAAAAGTAAACCCTGTATTTGCCAAAGACCGCTAACAGCGTGAAAGGAAAAATAATAGTTGTTCCACATATGTTCATACATCATGGGCAAGGGAGCAACTCCGCTATTGGTATAAAATGCTTCTAGGTCGCTCACGCGAATTGCCAAGTCAATTAATACAACCGCAGCAATTGAGATACGCATTAACGCGAGCGCTCTTAAGTCGCAGGAGAGGTATTTCATGGTTTATTTTTGTATCGTTTTAATGGAGTGCTATTGGCTTAAATTAAAAAAAATCTTTAACACAACTTTAATAAAAAAAGCCATCGGTCAAGATGGCTTTTTATTTCGTCTAAAATAAATTAGTAAGTCGTACTGCCGTTAGAGTTTCCTGAAGTTCCTGTTGATCCAGTTCCCATGGTGGTTCCGGTTGATCCTGTGCTACTTGTGGTAGAATTGGTTCCGTTTGTTGAGCTTGACGAACTTGTTGAGCTTGTTGAGTTCGTTGAACCCGTAGAGCTTGTTGAACTCGTACTTGCATTGTTGTTTGTTGAACTGTTTGTTCCATTGGTGCTGCCGGAGTCTTGAGTGCTGCGAGTACTGCTTCCTGTTGTTGAAGACGTAGTGTGTGTTGAACCTGTACTTCCGGTTGACGACGTTGATGAGGTACTTTTTGTGGTTCCCGTAGTTCCGGAAGTTGAGTGTGTGGCACTTGTAGTGTGCGTTGTTGCATCATTCAGTTTTTCGGTCGATGGAACTACGCGGGTAAATGATAGTAGAGCTATAGACGCTGCAACACATCCTGCTACAAATAAATGATTCTTTTTCATAATATAGTTTTCTAGATGATTATATATGTTAAAGGGTCAACCCATGTGCCTGTAAATAACACTTGTTATCCCCATTAATGAATTTTTTATTGCAACATCTTCCCCATATAAAATATTTAGGATATAAAATGCCGCGGTAAACAAATGGGGAATAAATAACCCACTTTGTGCCTATTTAATTTAATATTAACTCGCCAACGTTGATGTAGGTAGTTAACTATGGCAATCGGTTGGCATTAGGTTTTGATAATTAAGCTACCTAAACTTTTTATGCAAACTATAACACCCAAACAATACGTAATTTCAAAAAATATCGACGATTATTTTTTAGGTGTTTCTAAAGCATTTAAGTTTATGGGTTTGTTTTTCAAACAGCTTTTTAAATCTCCATTCCACGGTCGCGAAATAATTAACCAGTGTTACGAAATTGGTATAAAAGCGCTACCACTAATTACATTAACTGGTTTTATTACAGGTATGGTTTTCACAAAACAATCGCGCCCTTCGCTTGAGTCATTCGGCGCTACATCTTGGCTACCCTCACTTATTTCAATTGCCATCGTACGCGCACTAGGCTCTCTTGTTACAGCGCTGATATGTGCCGGCAAGGTCGGTTCAAGTATAGGCGCAGAGCTCGGCTCAATGAGGGTTACCGAGCAAATTGATGCGATGGAAGTTTCAGCCATTAACCCATTTAAATATTTGGTTGTTACCAGAGTGATTGCTTCAACTATAACGGTTCCGGTACTTGCGTTGTATTGCAGTTTTGTTGCTTTGTTGGGATCTTATGTAAACGTTAATGGTCATGAATCTACAAGCTTCGTTAGTTTTTTTGAGCATGGTTTCGATACCATTATTTTTCTCGATATTTTTACGTCCGTTTTTAAATCAATTGCTTTTGGCTTTACCATTGGTATGGTTGGTTGCTATAAAGGTTACAACGCCACTCAAGGCACGCAAGGTGTTGGCAAAGCGGCTAATCAGGCAGTTATTTTATCCATGTTTTTAGTTTTTATCGAAGAGGTTGTAATCGTACAGGTAAGTAATTGGATACGTTATTTTTAATATGGAAACCGATAAAAATTATATACTGCAAAACGAACCTGTAATTAATATTAAAGGGTTATTTAAATCTTTTGGTGATTTGCATGTGTTGCGCGATATTAACCTAACGGTTAATAAGG
>JAYTBK010000187.1:0-1675 GCA_043737035.1 Bacteroidota bacterium
CCAGTTCGGTTGCCATATCGGCCAGTTTAAATGCAATACCCTGAAACGAAGAAATTGGTTTCCCGAATTGTACACGTTCTTTCGAATATTTTAGAGCGCACTCGTAAGCACCCCGGGCAATTCCGCAGCTTAGTGCCGCAATGGAAATACGCCCCCCATCCAACACCTTCATTGCTTGTATAAATCCTTGTCCTTCATCCCCCATCATTTGATCTTTATGAACGCGGCAATTATCAAAAATCAATTCGGCGGTTTCGCTGGCGCGCATTCCTAACTTGTTTTCTTTTTTACCCGATTTAAAACCAGGTGTTCCTTTTTCAATGATAAAAGCGCTCATTCCTTTACTATCGCCTTTATTACCGGTGCGTACAATAACCACAGCCACATCGCCTGATATGGCATGAGTAATGAAATTTTTTGAACCGTTTAATACGTAAAAATCGCCGTCTTTAACAGCCGTAGTGGCCATACCACCGGCATCAGAACCAGTTCCGGTTTCAGTTAGTCCCCAAGCACCAATAAACTCTGCGGTAACTAGCTTTGGTAAATATTTCGATTTTTGTGTTTCATTACCAAATGCTAAAATATGGCCGGTACATAACGAATTATGCGCAGCCATTGATAACCCAATTGATCCACAAATTTTACTAAGCTCAATAATTGCGGTAACGTATTCTGTGTAGGATAAGCCGGAGCCGCCGTATTGGGTAGGCACAACAACGCCCATTAAACCGAAATCTCCTAATTTTTTAAAAACTTCAACCGGAAAAATTTGTGCTTCGTCCCATTCCATCATTTTAGGATAAATGTTTTCCTTACCAAATTTTCGGATCATATCAGCTATCATATGCTGATTTTCATTTATTTGGAAACTCATTCCAACAGGGTTTTCTAATACTGCGCCAGACATGTTATATTATTTGAGTGTTTAATTAATTTATCTTTTCCATTTAAAAATTTAAGCTCTACTACAAAACAAAACCCAAAAACCTCCGCTCCCAACTTCTTTATCAGATTAGCTGCCGCTGCCGCTGTTCCTCCGGTAGCAAGCAGATCGTCGTGTATCAACACCTTCGCTCCAGGTTTAAAAGCATCAGCATGTATTTCAATTTTAGCAGTTCCGTACTCTAGGTTATATTCTTCACTAACTGTCTTATAAGGCAGTTTTCCAGCTTTACGTATTAAAATAAACGGAATGTTTAATTTATTAGCCAATAAAAATCCAAATAAAAACCCCCGACTTTCGATACCTGCCACTGCATCCGGTTTAACGGGCATGCTTTTAATAAAACCTTCAACAATTTCACTACAAAGGGTTGGATTTTCGAGCAGTGGAGTTATATCTTTAAATATAATACCAGCTTTTGGGAAATCGGGAACATCTCTTATAGAAATCTTAATATTACTTTGTAATTCCATTTGGGTTAGGGATACAAACTTAATAAAATTTATTAAAATTCGGGGATTTCGATCCAATTACTTGTTAATATTCAACTAATAATAGATCGCCTCCGGAAAATAAACTTTGATACAATAGTATTTATTAATTGAGCAACGTTTCCTGTGCGGCTTTCAATAATTTTCGCGTATTTTCAAGTGTATCACTTTCAGCGTATAAACGTAATACCGGCTCGGTGCCACTTGCACGTATCATAAGCCATTGCTCATTTTCAAA
>JAYTBK010000188.1:0-1673 GCA_043737035.1 Bacteroidota bacterium
AGGCACTCCAAATTCTTCTGCTGTAGCTTTTACAATTTCAGATACTTCGGGGTAATGCACATGACAGATCGTTGGAAATAAATGATGTTCAACCTGAAAATTGAGCCCGCCTACATACCATGATATCCATTTACTTTTACGCGAAAAATTAACCGTGGTATTCATTTGGTGAACCGCCCAGTTATTTTCTATCGTATAATTTTCATTAGGTAAAGGATGTGTTGTGCCTTCCACCGTGTGTGCCAACTGAAAAACAACAGTTAGTACCACACCTGAAATAAATTGCATTACTACATAGCCTAAAACAATTTGATACAATGGGATGCCAATAACTAATACCGGAATAACTACAAAAACCGTCCAGTAAATAATTTTACTCAACAATATTTTCAAAAATATAACCCGGTTTTGTTGTTTGGTAGAGGTGTTAACTCCTTGTTTGGTATATTTATTAAACTGTAAAAAATCTTTTAGCAAAGCCCAATAGATTGTTAAAATGCCGTAAAACATAAACGCGTAAACAACCTGCAGCTTATGGTACCATTTTACTTTTGTATGCGGGTTAAATTTTAAAATGAGTTTATCGGCTATATCATCGTCGTAATCCAACACATTGGTGTAAGTATGGTGCATCACATTGTGCTGCAATTTCCAGTTAAAAACAGAACCGCCCAAAAGATTTAAGGTGTGCCCCATCCAATAATTTGTTTTGTGATTAGAGGAATATGCTCCGTGGTTTGCATCGTGCATCACACTCATGCCGATTCCCGAAAGCGAAAATCCCATTATAATCCACAAAAGGAGAGCAATTTGAAAAGGAGGGTTAAACGTCAATAAAAAAACAAAAGGCACAATGTAAAATGTCATTAAAATAACAGTTTTAACGATCATGGTAGTGTTATAATGTTTAGAAATATTATTTTCTCTAAAGTAGCCATCAATACGCTTACGCAATGTTGCAAAAAATAGAGCTTTGTCTTTGTCCTTGTCAACAAATCGAATTGGGGAAAATGTCATTTGGATCTTTGTTAAATTAAATAAATACAAAATAGTACTTACAGGCCTTAAATGTACTGAAAATATCGAAAAAATTTCGGACATATTCGTTAATATTGCAAAATAGATAACTCTAAAAAATATTCGCCAATTGGTGTATTCGACTCCGGATATGGAGGTTTAACGGTATTAAATGAACTTGTTGCCCTTATGCCGCAATACGATTATTTATATTTAGGCGATAATGCCCGTGCACCATATGGTTCACGTTCATTCAATACGGTTTACGAATACACTTTAGAGTGTGTAAAAGCATTATTTAACGGGGGTTGCGAATTAGTAATACTTGCATGTAATACTGCTTCGGCAAAAGCGTTGCGTACAATCCAGCAAAAGGATTTGCCGCTAATCGATTCTAAAAAAAGAGTGCTTGGCGTAATACGCCCAACTGCCGAAATAATTGGTAATTACACAAAAAGTAAAAACGTGGGTATTTTCGCTACCAGCGGAACTGTCTCCTCGCAATCTTACGTGTTGGAGATCAATCATTTTTTTTCGGAGATAAACGTTTTTCAGGAAGCCTGTCCCATGTGGGTTCCATTAATAGAAAATAACGAATTGAACAATGAGGCGACGGATTTTTTCGTGAAAAAACACGTATCGCAACTATTTAATAA
>JAYTBK010000189.1:0-4491 GCA_043737035.1 Bacteroidota bacterium
ATGTAACGCATTTTTTGTATGTCGCTACGACTTTATTACAAGAAAACCGAAACCGATTTTGTTATAATTGGCCAACAAAGCGCGAGTGTTTTTCAAAAAAGAATAATACGCGGAGCCTAAATTTTACGATGAAACTGTATTAAATAATTTACCGCAAAGGCCGACGGCCAACTTTTAATTAAAATTTATTAATCTTTTTAGCCATTTAAGGTTGCAGTAAAAAAGGGAAGATACCGAAAACTGGTACTAAGAAAAATTGAGCAAAACTAGTTAAGTTCAATGTAAATGGCCAAATGATCGCTGTAACCATTAAAATATTTTTCGCCGCTGTAAGTGCGGTTAGGTTTTACTTCGCCTGTTTTAGCATTTATAAATAATACAAAATCTTTTTTAAGAATATGTGCGTTTTTAGGTTCGAACTTATATCCTTTTTTGGGATTGGTTAAACCCTGCGATACGATGATTTGATCTAATACACGCCACTCCTTATCAAAATAATGTGTTCCCTCTTTATTCCTATCTAAAGTTTGATATGCGTTATAAAGATCGCCTTTTTCTTTCGGAGTATCAGAAGCTTTTAGTGTGTTCAGGATACTGCTGTTATCAGGATGATCGTTAAAATCGCCCATTATTATTATTTTTGCATTGCTGTTTTTTTTTTGAATTTCATTTAATTTCGTACGTAGTTGCATGGCCGCGTAAATACGGCGTGGTTCAGACTCTGTTTCACCGGAACGGCGACTAGGCCAGTGGTTTACAAAAACATAAAACATATCGCCATTAATTGCTTTAAGCGTAGCAAATAAAATGTTACGAGTTTTATAATCTCCCAGCGCGGGATTGGTCGCATCAATTTCTTTAAACTCAGTTAATTTAAAAATGTTTTGATCATAAAGTAAACCGCAATCTATGCTTCGTTCGTCTGGGCTATCCGTAACAAGGCTCCCGTAGTTTTTACCACTAAACTGTGATTTGTTTATCAGGTCTTTCAAAACTTCATTATTTTCAACCTCAACTAAACCAACTATTGCTGGTAATGCATCTCCGGCAACGGTAGAATCGAGCACCTGCGAAATTTTTTTAATTTTATTATTGTAACGGGTTTCATCCCATTTCATTGCAGATTCAGGCAAAAACTCGTCATCTTTTTTATTGGGATCATCTTTAGTATCAAAAAAATTTTCGCAATTATAAAAAGCAATTGTTATCGGGGTTTTTGTCTGGGCATAATATTTTGAAGAGACAATCAACAAAATAACTAAAAAGAATGTTTTTATCATTTGGCAAAGTTAACACAAAGCTTTATAACAAAATTAAGAGAATGTTAAGATTTTTTAGATCTGATTTCGGAATTACACCGCATAAGAACACGCCCAGTCTATTAATCTTTCCGGTTAAATATATGCGGGTGTCCCCGTATTTCAAACTCAAAACACAATCCACCCATTTTTCAGGTTGTCCGGTCCGATTTCAGTATAATATTTATTTCCATCTTCTATTTCTATTGAATCAAATAAGTGTTTGTTATAATTTAAACCCAAAAACATCTCAATGCATTTTCCGAAATATAAATGTGGGGTAACGTGTATATTTATTATTCCTCCTTTGGCATTTAAATATTGTGGAGAGCTTTGTGGCCCAATAACCACGTAGGCCATAAAGTCCAAAATCAAACTTTACCCACGCTCTTTTTTAATTGGCGTAAATGGTAACGGATTTATGGTTATTTGATGCTGAAGATTGCGGCATTTATAAATATCAATTGCCGTGTAAATAGCCTCTTTAAAAGAGGATTCATCTGCCACTTGTTTTCCGGCAATTTCATAAGCGGTGCCGTGGTCCGGCGACGTACGAACAAAATTAAGCCCGGCAGTAAAATTTACTCCGCTGCCAAAAGCAATGCTCTTAAAAGGAATTAAACCCTGATCGTGGTACATGGCAAGCACACCATCAAATTGGTTGTGTGTGCCATTACCAAAAAATCCGTCTGCGCTATATGGCCCGTAAACAAACATAGTTTCCTTTGCCTTTTCAATTGCCGGAATAATAGCTGTTTTTTCTTCGCTACCAATAGCGCCATTTTCTCCTGCATGTGGGTTTAAACCAAGTACGGCAATTTTGGGTTTACGAATTCCGAAATCATTTTTTAATGAATGGTGCAGCTGATTAATTCTTGAAATTACTTTTTCGGTAGTAACCTGTTCCGAAACATTTTTTATAGGTATGTGGCCTGTTACAACAGCAACCCTTAAACCGTTAGAACAAAGCATCATTAGCGGTTTACCCCCAAGTTTTTCTCCTAAATATTCGGTGTGGCCAGGGTAGTTAAAGCCTGCTTCTTGCATTGTAAATTTATTTATGGGCGCTGTAACCAATACATCAATTTTCGTGTCGAGCAAAGCCTGTGTTGCAGTTTCAAGCGAAATTTTTGCGTATTTACCACTTACAGTAGTGGGTTTGCCGGGTTCAATATTAACTTCTTCATCATAACAGATAAATACATTTGGTTTTTTAGTATGAAGTTGTGCAAAATCCCTAATCGGATTAAAATTAAAATCTTCGAGGTTTAAAAGTTTTTTAAAATATGAAACTGTTTTTTGTGAGCTAAATAACACCGGAATGCAAATTTCTGCAAGCGCCGGTTCCGATAAAGTTTTTAATATGATCTCAAGGCCTATTCCGTTTAAATCTCCCTGTGAAATACCTACAACTATTTTATTGTCAACCATTATTTATGTTATTGTATTATCCAACCAATTAAGTTTGCCACTTCTTCCCCGTCTACTGCTTCCCATTTTCCTTTAGTAATATTAAAAACAGACATGCCCTGTTGGTACGATTCGTCGCCCATCACAATTTCTTTAACGATAGCTGCATAATGCGGCGAGGCCCTAAAGTTTTTTATATCGAAATGATCTTTTCCAATTTCTTTTCCTTTATACCAGATACCGCGGCCGGCAGGTTTTTCTTCTATTTCAACGGAAAATCCATGATCAGTTTCTTTATAAAAACTTTGCAGCATCGTTTCTTTTGCCGGACTAATTAAAAATAATTTATCCTTAAAATAAAATTCTACAAAATTGTTATTTGTGCCTTTTACAATTTTGTAAGTGGGTGCAACTTTGGCCGTTGAATTAAAAACGCCAATCGTTTTTGAAACTTTGGTAGAGATAGTATATTTTATGATAGCACCCTCCATATCCGTAATTTTTATATTGGGAAAAAGAAAATTATCGTTATCAATCCAGTACAGAGGTATATCATACATTTTAGATGAACCCGAGCTTACGCCGCCGTGCCCAGCATCATCAACCAATAAAACTTTAGGCTTGTTTTGAGGGTAATAATATAATTTATAGGGCGATTTGGCTCGGTCGAATTCAACATCCTGCCCATTGATTGGTTTAAATGTTAGAGTTTTTATTTCGGAGTATAAATTTGTTTTAAGATCGAAGTAAGAATAAAATTTCCCTTTAAAAACATCGTTCGTAAAAAATATGATACTGTCATTGGAACAACGCACCAAGCGTGCCGAACCATCGTGTAAAACTTTTTTTTCTTTCAAGTCAATTATATTACCTATCCCCGAAATTAAATATCTGTCTTTATACAACACGTTTTCGCCTTTATCACAACGCACATAATCTTTTTCATTTTTACGGCCTGTAACGGATAACAATTTTTCGCGGCCCGCATACACATTGTTGATGTAAGTGTATTTATAGATGAGTTGACCAAGTTCAGCTTTTTTTGAGGGATCGTAATGCACTACAATAAGCGACTCGGTGGCGGATTGAGAAACTCCTACAATTGAAAGGGCTAAAAATATATAAACTAAAAATTTCAACTAAAAGAATTACAAATTACAAAAGAAATCAAACAATAACCTTACTCCATATCCCGTGCCACCTTTTCCTCTGTAGCTATCTTTTAAAGTAATAAATGCCGGTCCGGCAATGTCGAAATGCATATAAGGATAATTCGTAAATTTTTCGAGAAATTTGCCTGCTGTTATTGCACCACCAAAAGGCCCGCCTAAATTTTTCAGGTCGGCAATATCTGATTTTAAAAGTTCGGCGTATTCGTCCCAAAAGGGAAATTCCACAAGTCGTTCGTGCATACGTAGGCCACTAACCGTCAGCTGTGTTTTTTGATCATCGGTTGCGGTACCCATACTAACTATGCCATACTGGCCAATTGCCGCTGCAGCAGCTCCTGTTAATGTAGCCACATCTATTGTAAGTTCAGGCGTATAGCGTTTGGCGTAGTGTAGTGCGTCGGCCAGTATCATGCGTCCTTCTGCATCCGAATTAAGCATTTCAACCGTGGTTCCATCCATCATAGTAATTATATCGCCCGGAGCAAAAGCGTTAAACCCCGGCCTGTTATCGGTTGCAGGAACAAGGCACACAACATGTATATTTAATTTGGCACGGGCAATAGCGTACATCGTGCAAGCCACGGCTGCGGCGCCCGCCATGTCGCACTTCA
>JAYTBK010000190.1:0-4486 GCA_043737035.1 Bacteroidota bacterium
CGCGGCATTCCTTTACAACGTTTATTTTGTCAGTTTCAAGGGAAACCAAGTGGCTTCACGCAAGGCCGCGATCGTTCATTCCACTTTGGCACGCAGGAATATCATATTGTAGGAATGATATCACACCTTGGTCCGCAAATGGGCGTTGCCGATGGTATTGCTTTAGGAAATAAATTACGCAATGAGAAAAAAGTAACGGTTGTATTTAGTGGTGATGGCGGCGCAAGTGAAGGGGATTTTCATGAAAGTATTAATACGGCTGCCGTGTGGGATTTGCCCGTAATTTTTATTATTGAAAACAATGGTTACGGATTATCAACGCCAAGCAACGAACAGTTCCGATGTAAATCGTTTGCCGATAAAGCCATTGGCTACGGTATTGAAGGAATAACTGTGGATGGAAATAATGTTTTAAAAGTGTATGAAACAGTAAAAAAATTAGCGGAATCCATGCGCGAAAATCCAAGACCGGTTTTATTGGAATGCGTTACTTTTCGGATGCGCGGACATGAAGAAGCATCAGGAACAAAATATGTACCAAAGGAATTATTTGATATATGGGGACGAAAAGATCCTGTAAATAATTTTGAAAAGTTTTTGATGGATGAAGGCGTTTTAACCGAAGAAATAATTGAAAAATTGCGCGCCGACATAAAATTGGATATTGATGATAGCCTCGAAAAAACTTTCGCGGAAACATTGCCGCCGCCCAACACAGAAAAAGAAATTTCTGAAATATTTGCACCATTTAAAAATTCAGATATATCATCATCAAATGGAGTCAAATCAAATAAACGATTGATCGATGCCATCTCTGATGCAATGCGTCTGGCTATGCGTAAGCATAATAACCTTGTGTTGATGGGCCAAGATATTGCCGATTACGGCGGCGTATTTAAAATAACAGAAGGCTTTGTTGAAGAATTTGGAAAAGCGCGTGTGCGCAACACTCCGCTTTGCGAATCAGCTATACTTGGCGCAGGCTTTGGCCTATCAATCAACAAACACAAAGCAATGGTTGAAATGCAATTTGCCGATTTTGTAAGCGAAGGGATGACGCAAATCGTTAACAACCTCGCAAAATCACATTACCGTTGGGGACAAAATGCCGATGTAGTGGTACGCATGCCAACTGGTGCGGGCGTCGCTGCAGGACCGTTTCACAGCCAAAGTAACGAAGCTTGGTTTTTTAAAACTCCAGGATTAAAAATTGCATACCCGGCATTTCCTTCCGATGCAAAAGGATTATTATTAACTGCTTTTGAAGATCCCAATCCTGTAATGTTTTTCGAACACAAAGGTTTATACAGAAGCGTAAGTGAAGATGTGTTAGATGAATATTATACAATTCCATTTGGCAAGGCGCGCCTAATAAAGGAAGGAAACTCTGTAACCATTGTTACGTATGGTTTAGGAGTACATTGGGCGATGGATTTGTTAGACGCGCATCCTGAAATTTCGGCCGATTTGATTGATTTGCGAACGCTTGCGCCTTTAGATAAAGATGCTATTTTTGAGTCGGTCAAAAAAACAGGTCGCGCATTTATTTTACACGAAGATACTTTAACGGGCGGTATTGGTGGTGAACTAAGCGCGCTCATTACAGAACATTGTTTTCAATATCTCGACGCGCCCGTAATGCGTGAAGGCAGTCTTGACTCGCCGGTTCCGATGAATGCAAACCTTGAGATAAATTTTTTACCCAAAGAACGCTTCAAACAAAAATTACTAAAATTAATTAATTACTAAAGATTGTTGGACGTGCCGGCGCGAAAAACAAAGCGTCGTCAGGCTTTTCGCTTCAATCTTTTTGGATTTTGGTATATGCAAAAAAGATAAACTAATTCGCCAAAAGGATTTGCACTTCAATCCTTCACGCAATTAACTTTTAAATTGATGAGTATTTCAGAAACATATTTGATAAGCGCAAAAAAACAGTTTGCCTACTACAAAACACTTGGCGAAAAAGCGATGGAACAACTCCCGCCCTTACAATTGTTTTATTCGCACAATGAAAACACAAATAGTATTTGGGTAATTGTAAAACATTTGCATGGAAACATGTTGTCGCGTTGGACAGATTTTTTAACCACAGATGGCGAAAAGAAAACAAGAAACAGGGATTCGGAATTTGATGAAGCATTAAATAATTTAGGTGAACTGTATAACAATCTTCAATCAAAAGAAAAGATTCAAAGTTTAAAGCGCAAACTCATAAAAAAATGGGATGAAGGTTGGCAATGTTTATTCAATGCTTTGGATGAGTTAAATGATAAAGATCTTTTAACGCTAATTTACATTCGTAACGAAGGACATACAGTAATTGACGCTATTAACCGCCAGCTTGCGCATTACGCTTACCATGCAGGACAAATTGTTTTTTACGCCAAACAATTAAAAACCGAACAATGGCAAAGTCTTTCTATTCCTAAAAATGAGTCGGCAAATTATAACGCCGAAAAGTTTTTAAACCCCCGATCGCAAAAACATTTTACCGATGATGAATTGGATAAATTAAAATAAACCAATCCAAAATTTCAGCTACCTTTACATACAGTTTATAAAAAACTGTATGTCAATTAACACCAAATATATTTTTGTTACCGGCGGTGTAACATCTTCTCTCGGAAAAGGAATTATAGCGGCTTCACTAGCCAAACTTCTTCAAGCTCGTGGCTTTACCGTAACCATTCAAAAACTCGATCCATATATTAACATAGATCCTGGAACGTTAAATCCCTACGAACACGGCGAATGTTATGTTACGGAAGATGGCGCGGAAACCGATCTTGATCTGGGGCATTACGAGCGTTTTTTAAACGTAGCAACATCACAGGCTAATAATGTTACTACCGGGCGTATTTATCAGGCTGTTATTGAAAAAGAGCGTAAAGGAGAATTTTTAGGAAAAACAGTTCAGGTAATACCACACATAACTGATGAGATTAAAAGCCGCATAAAGCTTCTGGGGAAAACCGGGCAGTTTCAGTTTGTTATTACCGAAATTGGCGGAACCGTTGGCGATATTGAATCGTTACCATATATTGAAGCCGTACGTCAATTGAAATGGGAATTAGGTGACAATTGTACTGTTATTCATTTAACTTTATTACCGTATTTGGCAACATCAGGGGAGCTGAAAACAAAACCTACACAACATTCTGTTAAGTTATTATTAGAATATGGAGTGCAACCTGATATTTTAGTTTGTCGTTCTGAATATCCAATCAATAAAGACATTCGTCGTAAAATAGCGTTATTTTGTAACGTGTCGCCCGACGCGGTAATTGAAGCTCTGGATGCCTCTACGATTTATGAAGTGCCTCTTTTAATGGAAAAAGAGGATCTCGATAAAATTGTATTAAAAAAATTAAATGTTGCAATGCCCGCTGAGTTACATCTCGAAAAATGGAACCATTTTTTAGATAAACTTAAAAATCCTAAAAACGAAATTACAATCGGTCTAATTGGAAAATACGTTGAGCTTAAAGAATCTTACAAATCAATTGCAGAAGCCTTTATTCACGCCGGCGCGATTAATGATTGCAAAGTTAAAATAGAGTGGATACATAGCGATGAGTTAAATGAAAAAAATATTAAAGAAACATTTAAAAATTTACATGGTGTTTTAGTTGCTCCGGGCTTTGGCACGCGCGGCATTGATGGTAAAATTACGGCTATACAATTTGCACGAACCAATAACATTCCGTTTTTAGGAATATGTTTGGGGATGCAATGTGCCGTAATTGAATTTGCAAGAAACGTGTTGGGTTTAAAAGACGCGCACAGTCGTGAAATGAGCCCTGCTACGACAAGTCCGGTAATTGATTTATTGGCAGCTCAGAAAAACATTTCGCATATGGGAGGAACGATGCGTCTTGGCTCATATCCATGTCATATTGAAGAAGGAACACTCGCCTACTCTATTTATGGCGAGGCAGATATTAATGAGCGTCACAGGCACCGTTACGAGTTTAACCCTGAGTATACGAAAGATTTTATTCAGGCAGGCATGGTAATTTCGGGTATAAATCCTGATGCAGGCCTAGCAGAAATTATTGAGATTCCATCGCATCCGTTTTTTATCGGCGTTCAATTCCATCCAGAATATAAAAGCACTGTAGAAAATCCGCATCCGTTATTTGTAAGTTTTGTAAAAGCTAGTTTGATAAATAAATAAAATTAAAGCTTATAAAAAACCGAAGTGTTAGCTTCGCTTTTTTCAATGTTCATTTAATTTAAATGTTTTATTCGTCATGTTCGTCCTTTTTTGCAAACTGAGGATAAAACACTGCACCAATGGTCATTTCGCTGGTTTCAAGATCGTAAATATCGCCCATGCTCATCACATGTACAATAAGATTTTTTATAGAAATTGGTTGACTCATTTCAACCTGTGTAATATTGGTGTCTTTTATTTGTTGGCCATCTACTAAAATAATAAGTCCAGAACCTATTGCTTCCATGTTTTTGCTATCAGTAATAA
>JAYTBK010000191.1:0-4481 GCA_043737035.1 Bacteroidota bacterium
TCGTTTTTTTTTATCAATAAAATAGATGTGATTAGATAACCGCTAATAACGAAAAATAGATTTACTCCCGTACCAAAGGGTATTCGTTTTATAATTTCATTGTCAAACTCAGCAGTTATAAAATGCGAAATAAAAACCCCTATCACTGCAAAGCAACGCAGCCCATCAATTTGAATTTTATATTTAAGTGGCTCGGGCACGATATTTATTAACTGGATACCCAAAAAAACCGCTTGCATTGCAAACGGTTTTAAATATCGTAAAAATAAACAAAACTATTTCTTCAACACCCAACCACTCATCAATCCTTTTTCTATTTTGCTATCCCATCCGGCCGTTTCAATATCCGCGGGAGCGTTAATGGTTACCGTTGAGCCGTTTGCATTCCAGATAACTTCAACAGTTTTATATTTTTTATCTGCATTTATAATAATGTCTATTACATCTGCCTTGGGCGCGTAACCATGTTGCCAAAGCGAAGCGCTTCCGTTTTCGAGGTAAATGGCCACACTGCTTACATACCCGGTAACCATTTTAAACGCGTCGGAAGATGCTTCCACCGTTTGAGCGTTAACCGTAATGGAGTACTTATTGTTCCAACCATCCATCACTTTATTGCAGCCATCTCGGTTCTCTTTTTCGTCAACGGTATTTACCGAAAAACCACATTTTTTTTCAAGGTTTGTATCGCCAAATTTATCCGAAAGATCAACAAAGGCTTTCCCCATGCGCTTGAATGTTGAATATCCTTTTGGATTTTTTTCTTCCCCTAAAACCATTTTCCACATGCTTTCCGTTAGGTTTATGGTAGCTGTTTTTTGTATGGCGTAAGAATATAACCAAGTATGCTTGGCCGCAATTTTATCTACTAATTCTTGTTTATGATCCTGAGCCAATAAAGTAGCGCTACTTAAAAGTGCAAAAACGATAGTATTGATTATTTTTTTCATAGGTAAATTTTCGTGTAAGTGTAATTCTTTCAAATCAAATATAGTCTAATTATTTGATGTATTTTTTGTACTAAAAAATGCAACCCGAGTGGTAGGTTGCATTTTAAATATATTTTATGATCTAATTTTATATAATCAACATTGCATCGCCATACGAGTAAAAACTATATTTTTCTTTAATGGCTTCTTTATAAGCTTTCATTACAAGCTCGTACCCACCAAAAGCTGCAACCTGCATCAATAGTGTCGATTCCGGCATATGGAAGTTAGTAATCATACAATTTGCAACCGAAAAATCGTAAGGAGGAAAAATAAATTTATTAGTCCAGCCACTGTAAGGATTCACATGCCCTGTGGTTGATACCGAAGATTCCACGGCGCGCATAACAGTTGTACCTACGGCGCACACTTTTTTCTTTTTATCTTTTCCTTTGTTTATAATTTCGCAGGCTTCCGCTGAAATTATAGCTTCTTCGCTATCCATTTTATGTTTGGTAAGATCTTCCACTTCAACCATTCTAAATGTTCCCAAACCAATGTGTAACGTTAAGTTAGCAAAGTTAATACCCTTAATTTCAAGGCGTTTTAATAATTCTCTGCTAAAATGTAATCCGGCAGTAGGGGCAGCCACCGCACCTTCGTTTTGCGCAAAAACAGTTTGGTAACGGTCAATGTCACTTTCTTCAACTGCACGTTTTATATATTTTGGTAAAGGCGTTTCTCCTAAATCGTATAAGGCTTTACGGAAATCTTCATACGGACCATCAAATAAAAACCTTAGTGTTCTTCCACGCGAAGTGGTATTATCAATCACTTCGGCAACTACGTTATCGTTTTCACCAAAATAAAGTTTGTTTCCAATACGGATTTTACGGGCCGGATCAACTAATACGTCCCACAGACGGCTTTCCGCGTTTAATTCTCTCAACAAAAACACTTCAATTTTGGCACCGGTTTTTTCTTTGTTTCCGTACATCCTTGCCGGGAAAACTTTGGTGTCGTTCAAGATCATTACGTCGCCTTCGTTGAAGTAATTAATAATGTCCTTAAATTTTTTGTGAGTAATTTTTCCGGTGGCTCGGTCGAGAACCATTAATCGGCTTTCATCACGGTTTTTGGAAGGATGTTCTGCCAATAATTCCTTTGGCAGATTAAATTTGAACATGGATAACTTCATCTGTTTAATTTTAAGATAAGACAAGACGAAAAAATCCCTTTCGGGTAATTTCACTAATCTTACGGGATTAATTAATAGGTTGCGAAATTACGGCTTCAAATAATGTTTTTTACATAAAAGGAAACATAATTTGTAGCTTATACTCAAACCGTTAAATTACTATTTAACATAATGTTAATTATAGTTAGTTTAGTATCTTCCTTTTTTAACTGTTAATTTTCCAATTCTTCAACGGCAAGTTTACCTACTAACGAACCAATGGCTATTCCCATTCCGCCCATGCGAACCGCACACACAACATTTGATGAAATTTTTTTAATGATTGGCTTCTTTTCGGAACCCACCGCCATAATTCCACTCCAACGTTGTTCAACTTCATGGGCAATACCTGGTAAAATGATTTCGGCCAACATTTCGTTGAGCTTGGTTTGTATTTTATTATTTAACGCGATAACTGTTGTTTGTTCGGTTTTAAAATCCAGATTTCTTCCGCCACCAAGCAAAATACGGTTTCCAATATTGCGGAAATAATAAAAACCTTCGTCATAATGGAACGTTCCTTTTAAACGAAGATTTTTAATTGGCTTGGTTACCAAAACCTGTGCCCGCGCGGGTATAACATCAGTAATATTTAACAATTCGTTTGCAAAACCATTGGTGGCAACAATTACATGGGCGCACGAAAATTCACCTAGGTTCGTTTGCAATATTACGCCCGTTTCAAAATCCTGCAAACTACTTACCGCTACTGAATTTAAAATTAAAATCCCCATTTTATGCGCGTAACGAATCAAATTGTGCATCATCAGCCCGGTATTTATTTGCCCTTCGCTTTTGTTATAAATAATTCCGATAATGCCTTTAAAATTAAACTTCTTCGTTTGTTTTTCCGCTACGCTATAAACATCTTTTACTTTTGTGATCGCGTAACTATTTTTATTAAATTCCGCTAACGCTGAAACTGCTTCGTTGTAAAGATGTATATTATTAAAAAGCTCGTATCCTCCATGCTGTTGATAATCCATTTGTTTTTCTCCAACAGTGTTTCTCAAAAGTTCTAAGCCTTTAATACGCATTTCTACGGTTTGCCAAACAACTTCCGACGATGTTTTTTTTATATCGGCTAACAATTCAGTCGGGCTGCCGAAGCAAGCGAATCCGGCATTCTTTGTGCTGGCGCCGCTAGGCAATATCCCGCGTTCCAGTATTAATATTTTGACTTTTTTATTTTTCTTTTTAAAATTGATTGCGGCATTTAGTCCCACTATTCCACTGCCTATCACAATAAGATCAATATTGTTGAAATAACTTTGAGTTTCCCAGAAACTTAAACCTTTAACGAGTTGGTTTGCCGACATATTTTTACAAACTATATATTATGGAATTTTATGTAAATTTAACCCTAAATACAAAACTACAGCTTTGTAATTTATGAAGTACTTACGCGTTATTATTTTCTGCTCATTTTTAATTCCAATAACTTTATTTGGGCAGGAACCAGCACCTACATATAGTTTGCAAATTGAGGGGCAAATAACTAACAGTGAAGACAACCCTATGACCGGCGCCACGGTACAAGTATACCAAGGCGGTAAGTTAATTAGAACCGACGCGGTTGACGCAAAAGGAAAATATGCTTTTAGTTTACCTTTTAATGGTGATTACAGTGTGGTCGTTTCTGCTCCGCGCACTGTTCAAAAAAAGTTTCAGGTTTCAACCCGAGGTGTTCCGCCCGAAAAGGTAGGCCAAAAATTTAGCACGATAAAAGCTGATTTAAGTTTGTTTGAAAAGATGGACGGGATAGATTACTCGATTTTAAACCAACCATTACAAAAATTCATGTACATAGCTGATAAAGATAATTTTGGTTATGACGAGGCCTACTTTCAACAAATTTTGAGTGGGCTAGAAAAACTAAAACAAGCCGAAAATTCAGCGCGAATAAAACAAAAAGAGTTAGAATTTAATTATCAAACTGCTATTAAAACAGCCGATAAGGCATTCCAGAAAAAAGAATGGGTAACAGCGAAAGCGCAATACAATGCAGCGATAAAATTAAAACCTACTGAAAACTATCCGAAAGATCAGTTGGCTCAAATAGATGTGATTATTAAAGATCAGGAAGCTTTGAATAAAAAAGCAACCGATGATACAGCGGCCAAAGCGGCGGCGGCTAAACTTGCAGCAGAAAAAGCAGCGGCGAATAAATTGGCTTCAGAGAAAGCTGCGGCAGATAAATTGGCTGCAGAAAAAGCCGCGGCAGATAAACTCGCATCAGAGAAAGCAGCAGCAGATAAATTGGCATCGGAAAAAGCAGCAGCGGATAAACTTGCTGCAGAAAAAGCGGCAGCCGC
>JAYTBK010000192.1:0-4470 GCA_043737035.1 Bacteroidota bacterium
AAAATTATTATTTAACCTGCAATCAAAATAGGATTTTATTGCACGATTATATCGGAAAATGGCACATTCCAAAATGCCTTATAAAAACCAATGAGTAACTACAATGTTAATTCGCTAAAAATATAACCTACATTTTATTAATTTTATTGTGAAATTAAAAAAAAGTGTATCTTTGACCTCCATTTTGGGACGAATCAATGGGTAAAAGTCAGTACAAAATACAGTTTGGCGGTTTATCGGTAGGGGAGCACCAATTTGAATTTGAAGTTACAGAAAAGTTCTTTGAGCAATTTATTGAAAGTGAAATTACAAAAGCTAACATACAGGTGGTAGCCACAGTTGTTAAGCAAAATAGTTTAATGCATATTTTGTTTAGTTTTGAAGGCAGAGTGGGACTTAGTTGCGACAGGTGTTTAGTAGATTTTGATTGCCCGGTTAACGGACATGAAAAATTAATTATTAAACATGGAAATCCTGAAGAAAGTAATGATGAGATACTGGTGTTGAAGGAAGGATTAGAAGAAGCAGATGTAACGCAGTATTTATATGAGTATATTGAGCTGGCCATACCTTCACGAAAAGTGCCATGTGAAGATGAGGAGTTAGAATATGATGCATTTCCGTGTGATGAAGAAATGCTTTCTAAATTTAACGAGCTTAAAACAGAAGAAGAACCAACAGAAAATCCCGAGTGGGACAAATTAAAAGATATAAAGTTTAATAATAATTAAAAACACCATAACATGCCTAATCCAAAACGAAAACTATCCAGATCACGCAGAGATTCTCGTCGTTCTACATACAAAGCGCCAACAATGACCATTGCCAAAGATACGACAACAGGCGAAGCCCATTTGTTTCATCGGGCGCATTGGTTTGAAGGTAAATTGTATTACAAAGGAAAAGTTGTAATGGAAAAAGCAGTTAAAGCCTAATATTTTTTCGATACCGTATTTCAACAGAACCTTCTCAACTAAATTGAGGAGGTTTTTTTGTTACATCCTTTCGGGTGTAAATCACATTTAATAATCAGCGGAACAAAACATTTTTTAAATTTAACCAATGGTATTTACTTCATACTCAAACATAATAAGCTCGCTTGGTTTTACAACCTTAGAAAATTATGGTGCAGTTTGCAATGGTGAAAAAGCATTGCAAAAAATTTTATTTCCATTCTCGAAAGATGCGTTCTGTGTTTCGCAAATTGAAAATGATATTTTAAA
Source organism: Bacteroidota bacterium (assembly GCA_043737035.1). Classification (GTDB taxonomy): domain Bacteria; phylum Bacteroidota; class Bacteroidia; order B-17B0; family Aurantibacillaceae; genus UBA4416. The sequence continues at coordinate 1,224 of JAYTBK010000192.1, forward strand.
AGAAAAAGCTGCTGATTTAAAAAACCCACTATCACATACAAAACTTGAGTTGCTTAGTATACTTTCAATAAAAAACGTGTTAGATGAAAGCGGAGTTAATCCTCAGGATCCGCGAACGCTTTTAATATATTCAACCACTAAAGGAAACATTGACATTTTAGAAGGTGCCTATAAAACGGTATATAAAGAGCGCATTTATCTTCCTGCTTTTGCGATACATCTGCAACATTATTTTAAGCTGCAAAATACGCCGGTTGTACTTTCTAATGCTTGTATTTCGGGGTTACTCGCGATTATTATGGCAAAACGTTTTATAGAAAATGGTTTGTATGATCATGTAATCGTTTGCGGGGGCGATATTGTTTCAGAATTTACACTAAGCGGTTTTAAATCTTTTAACGCATTAAGCAATGAGCCGTGCAAGCCTTTTGATGCAAATAGAAGTGGAGTGAATTTAGGCGAAGCAGTAGCAACTATTCTTATTACTAGAGATCAAAATTTAGCAACTTATTATGAAACAGAAATTTTAGCAGGATCTTCCGCTAATGATGCCAATCATATATCAGGGCCTTCACGCACCGGCGATGGATTATTTCAGTGCTTAGAACAAACCCTAAAAAATCAAAATTTAAGTGAAACAGGCTTTATTTCGGCGCACGGCACAGCAACTCCATTTAACGATGAGATGGAATCAATTGCTTTTGAGCGAGCAGCCTTAACTAAAGTTCCGGTAAACAGTTTAAAGGGATACTATGGCCACACATTAGGTGCAGCGGGCGTTCTTGAAACTGTGTTATCACTCGAATCGATGAAACACCAAAAATTAATAAAGTCGGAAGGTTACGAAACAATCGGTGTAAGCGGAAACATTTGCATGATAGAATCGCCAGAAGAAAAATCGTTTACATCGTTTATAAAAACTGCGTCGGGATTTGGTGGTTGTAATGCAGCGGCATTCTTTAAAAAATTTAATGATTTAAAATAATGGCTTTTATAAAAATATGGATTCATGTAGTATGGGGAACTAAAAATAGGTTTCCGTTTTTAACGAGCGCGATAATACAAACTGTAATAAGCCATAGTAGAGAGAAAAATTTGAATGGCAGATGAGTATTTCACTACATCTGTAAGTGAATCGGTATTAGAAAAAGTAAGAAACTATATAAAAAATCAGGAAGAGCATCATCGTAAAATAACTTTTAATGATGAATATGAAAATTTTATGAGAACATACAAATTCGAAAGGCATGGCTAAAGCCGGTTATAATTAACTGCAACCACAACAGCCTAAAATCTGGAGTTATATAACTCAAAATATACCCAAAGGGAGCGTTAGCACTGATTACGCTTCACATCTCTGCGTTATCATTTCCTCCAAACTTTAGTTTCGCGGAAGAAAAAGAAATTATAAATTTGATACAGTACTAAATTTAGAACGCACTTAATAAATCCCAAGCGTAACTTAGCATAAAACATACGCAACTTTATTAGAAAAAACACAATTAAAAGTCCGGTTGTTAGCCAGCGTAACACCACCAACTCTGGCTTTAGCAATAAAATATATGAACACAGTAACATCCTACGCACATATTAAACAAAATCAGGTTTCTGTAAACGGTGAAATACTATTTAAAAGAGTTGCTTCGTTGTCGTTAACGGAATTTATGACAGACGCTTACAAATCCCTCGGCATTAGCTATCCAAAATTTCATAAGATGGATCTCCTGTGCAAACTCGGGTTTTTATGTACAGAATTTGCGTTGAAACAAACCAATTTTTTGATTAACAATGCACATCATAAAACTGCGATCGTTCTGTCTAATGCCGCATCAAGTTTAACTACCGATCGGCAGCACCAACTCACGATTTGCGATAAACAAAATTATTTTCCTTCACCTGCTGTTTTTGTTTACACACTTCCTAATATTGTAATTGGCGAATTGGCAATAAGGCATAAAATTACAGGGGAAAATGCTTTTTTTGTTTCTGCAAATTTTGATGCAGATTTGATCATAAATTATGCAGAAAGTTTGTTTGCTGAAGGTTCAACCGGCGCATTATGTGGCTGGGTTGAGGTAGATGAAACTATTTTTGAAGCATTTATTTTTTTAGCCGAAACGACAATCAATACAAATAAAAACACTAATTTTAAACCTCTTAATAAATTAACTGTTATAGAAATATACAACCAAACACTATGGACGCATTAATAGAAAAATTAAAAGGACAAATCATTGAACAATTAAATCTGGTAGAATTAAAACCGGAAGAAATTAACCCTGATTCACCTTTATTTGGTGAAGGTTTAGGTCTCGATTCTATTGATGCGTTGGAACTTATTGTATTACTCGAAAAACATTACGGCATTAAAATAGAAGATCCAAAAGATGGAAAAACTATTTTTCAATCGTTAAGAACAATGGCCGAATATATTAAAGCACAGGGGAAAGGTTAAAACAGGGTTGCAAAAACGTGTTTATATTACCGGTTTAGGAATGATTTCTGCCATTGGAAACAATGTGCCGGAGTCGTTAATTTCATTATCGCAATCAAAAACGGGCATTGGCAAAATCAATCATTTAACAACGCGGTATAAAAATGATTTTTTGGCCGGAGAAATAAAACTTTCAAACACCGAACTCGCCAACCTTGTTAACGATCATAATCCGGCTTTAAACCGTAACTCATACATTGCAATGATAGCCGCGAAAGAAGCGGTTAAAAATTCAGGAATTGATACTACAGATGGAATGCGTACCGGCGTTATTTCTTCCACTACGGTTGCCGGCATGGGCAAGACAGAATTGTATTATAAAGAATTATTTGAAGAAGACGAACATTTGAATGTTTTGGATACCCACGATTGTGGCGACAGCACCGAGCGTATTGCCGATTTTATAGGAAATGTTGATTATGTTACTACAATTTCTACGGCTTGTTCGTCGGCGGCAAATGCCATCATGTTAGGTTGCAGAATGATAAAAAATGGTTTGCTCGACCGGGCAATTGTTGGTGGTGTTGATGCCCTTTCTAAATTTACATTTAATGGGTTTAATACATTAATGATTTTAGATAAAGAATGGTGCAAACCGTTTGATGATAATCGGAAGGGACTGAACTTGGGAGAAGGCGCTGCATTTTTAGTAATTGAAAGTGAAGATGCACTCGCAAAAAGAAACGGAAAAGCCTTGGCTGAAATTGTTGGGTACGCAAACACCAACGACGCGTTTCACCAAACGGCATCATC
>JAYTBK010000193.1:0-4466 GCA_043737035.1 Bacteroidota bacterium
CAAACGGTTCCGGCATCGGCAACTTTAAGCGCGTAACTCAAACCTGCAATTCCGCTTCCAATAATTAAAAAATCTGTTTCTTTTTGCACGCCGATTTAAAATATTTAGAGATATAAATCTCTAATTTATATTAATTTTAAACTATAAACAAAAGTAAATGTTATCCAACAACTTTATAAAAGTACTTTTGTAAAACAATAGCAACTCCTAAACATGGAATCCATTCCTTATACCATTTATATAGAAGCGACACCAAATCCGGCGTCGATGAAATTTGTAACCAACAAAATTTTAATCACCGAAAAAGGCGCGAGTGCCGAATATAAAACCGCGACTGAAACTCAAACAGCCCCGATAGCAACAAAACTTTTTCAGTTTCCCTTTGTAAAAACGGTTTTTATATCAGGAAATTACATCACCATTACAAAAACAGATCATATAAGCTGGGATGATATTAGTGTTGAATTGCGTGTGTTTTTAACGGATTACTTAAACAAAGGAAATTTAATAATAACCGCGTTGCCCCAACAAGAAGTTGCTATTGATAATACGTTTACTGAAACTAAAACCATAAGCACGCAACATGTTGCACCGAAAGATGAAGTTGAAGCAAAAATTATTGAAGTGTTGGACCAATACATCAGACCGGCAGTAGAAAACGATGGCGGCTTAATTACATTTAAAGAATTAAAAGACGGAGTAGTAACAGTTCAAATGCGTGGTGCGTGCAGTGGTTGTCCGAGTAGCACCATGACGTTGAAAGCAGGAATTGAAGCATTATTAAAACGTTTGTTACCCGATTCGGTTAAAGAAGTTGTAAGTGAAGCAATGTAGTTTACGTTAAGTAAATTTTAAATTTTTTGTATTTTATATGGTGTGATACACAAAACATATTTTATTTAAATCGTTGCATAAGCAATACTCAGCACGCTTATTTTAATTCCTTCTATTTGTTGTAAAGCCAAACAACACGCTTCAATGGTGGCGCCTGTTGTAATTACATCATCCACTAAAACAATATGTTTATTTACAAAGTCAGTTCCTTGCGTTACTTCAAATTTATCTTCTACATTTTCCCAACGTTCAAATTTATTTTTACGGGTTTGTGTGGCGGTAAATTCTTTTCTCATTAATAAAGTTGTATTAAGTGGGACGGATAATCCTTCCGCTAACCCCCGGGCAAATTCTTCGCTTTGATTAAATCCGCGCTGTTTAAATTTTTTAGGATGTAAAGGCACTGGCACAATTGCCGCTGAATCTTTAATAATTAATATATCTAATAATTCTTGAGCGTACCATTTTCCAATTAAAATTGCCAAATTGCTATTCCCCTTATATTTTATGGAGTGTAATATTTTTTGTACGCTTCCTTTTTTACTAAACAGATAAAAACTCCCGGTAATTTCCAAGTTGGTTCGTCCGTAAAACAAGGCCTTTAAAATGTTGTTTTCCTGTTTATGGAAATTCGTTTTTGGTAAATTAATGTAGCAGTAATTGCAGATTTCATCTTCGTGTTTAAATAATGAATTCCCGCAGGATACACAATTGCGCGGATAGATGAGCGATATGAGATCCTGCAACATAAAGTTACAACCTTCCCGCCAGCGTGCAGGTAAGTTTATACTTATTTACTTTGCCCTGTAAATTAAAAAGTTCAATGTAAACAATGTAAATTCCGATGGCAGCTTTTTCGTTATCGTCATTAATTCCGTTCCAACTCAGCGTTCCATCCTGCGCGAGTTGCTCATTGCGTATTAAGTAACGTACTTGTCTTCCTCTACTGTCATAAATATAAACGTTTGCTGCTTTGCCCGGTTCATCCAGTTTGTATGAAATATTAAGAACGTCATTGTAGCCATCATTGTCGGGTGAAAACAACGGATTTGATATCGTTACTCCGCTTCCGCCATCCGCCTGCAAATATTGCGAATTGCGGTAAGCCGGAGTTCCAAACCCAACTCCGGCAGAGGCGCTGTTCCAGTTGGTACGGTCGTTGGCAGGACGATTAAAATCTATACGTTCCAACGAAACACCTTTCGTACTTACAAGTAATGGAAAGTGCAATTTGCTTGTATAAATAAAGTTATCAATCACCAAACTATTTTTATCACTTAGCGTAACAACATCAGCGTCTATGTTCATACTTGGCAAGTCTTTTACATTTATAAAGTCTTTCGGGTTTATCGTCTGAAAAATATTTTTTACGGCTTGTCCACTTTCACTTAAAACTAAATACGTTTCTGGGAACATCAAATATCCTTCAGCAGTAATTATTTCCGTGTCTTTTAAGTTGCCGGTTAACGTATCCATCGACCCCATTCGCAAGTCGCGCAGATCAATTGTTTTATTACTGCGGTTATAAAGTTCAACATAATCAACACAGCCAGTTCCGGGGTCGGAGAGTATTTCATTAATTACAACGTCCCCCGCGACACATGCCTGAGGTAAAGCAAATGGTAAAGAATTTCCGGCAGCAATAAAATTACCCGCGCAATCTTTAATACTGCTTGCAACAAAACAATGGTAAATTATACCCGGTTGTAAAGATGCAGCGAGTTTTAATTTTATTTTTCTGTAATCAGGACCAATAGCTATAACTGATGTGGGCGCCAATAAACCATTATCAAAAGTAAAAAGCGCAGGATTTGATAAACTTAAACTGTCGAGTGTTTCTGTAAAAATTACCATTAACGTATCGATACCTATCACCGAAATCCTTTCTGGCTCAGGTAATGTATTATCCGCATTCGCTGCTCGTACCGAATTTTTTCTGCCGGGCGTTCCACCGCTTAAGTCGTTGCTTGCCTTCCAGTTACTTTGTTCGCCGCAAGGATTATTCGCGTCAATTTGCTCAAGGCTCCAACCGCCATCGGCTTTATTAGCATTATTATACCACGATGATTTGTAAGAAATAGAATGTATGGCTACATTATTACTATCACGTAAGGTTAATGTAGTTCCATCATTCAACAACGATGGAAAGCTCGTAACCTCGTAAACCGTTATACCATAATCGCCAAAAACGGGTTCATTGCCGGTGCCGGTTAACACTATAAAACTATCGGGCTTTATGGTAATATCAGGTAATTTTTTCGAGGTTGATAGTGAAGAAAAACTCCAGTTTTTTAAATTAATGGAATACGGTGTGCGGTTTTTAAGTTCAACATATTCTTCGAGCGGGAGATTAATTGCGGGATCCGGATCGGGCATTAATTCATTAATAACGATATCATAGGGCTTGTGTTTGTAGTAAGAGAATGTCCCGATGTTTGGACTTGCATTATTTCCGTTACAATCGGTTATACCGCTTACGGTAACAATATAATTGGTAGCATTTTGAAGTTTAGATGATAACGATAACGTAACGCAATTTCCACCTTTAGCAGCTACAGCGAGTGTAGGTGAGCCAATACCATTATTAATTGTATAATTTACAGTTGCATTTAACTGTGAGGCATTTATCACATCGTTAAAACATACTGAAATGTGTAACGAGTCGATAATCGTAACACCGCTAACTTTAGGACCGGTAACATCTGCTGCGATTGAAAAAACCGAATTTACAAAACCAGGCGTTCCACCATCAGTGTCGTTCGAGCCTGTCCAGTTGTTAGCCTGTGAACAAGCAGCGGATGCATTTGGATTAATTTGTTCGAGTGTGTAACCGCCATCTTTTTTTAGTGCGTTTCCGTACCACGTATCCTTATAATTAACGCTGTCGATAAACGCATTGGTAGCGGTTTTTAAATAAATATTGTCCCCAGCATTATTTAAAGATGGAAATGAACTAACGCCAACTTTATTCATATAACCTAATGATGTGAATTGTGCGGTATCGGCCGCGGGGCAAACAATAACGTAGCTGTTTGGCGGCAATGTGTAATTTGGTAACGTAGCGATGGATGTGTTATCCGTTAATTTTAAAGTATTTAAATTAAATGGTGTTGCACTGCGGTTATATATTTCAATAAATTCGGTGGCGGTCAAATTTACTACTGGCGATGGGTCGGCAAAAATTTCATTAATAACCAAATCCTTAAAGCCCGGCGTACCAAACACAATGTAATTAAAAGTAACCGTTCCCGTAGATATTGCATTTCCCGAGTTATCCTGCACATTATTTACACTAACGGTATAGGTATTGCCTGAGCTGAGTGGCGCGCCCAGCGTAAGATGCACCAGTTTGAAGTTTATTGCGTCTCGTACTGCAGAACTTGCGGTTCCTATGCCGGGCGTAATGGTATAATTGACGGAAGTTTGTGCGGTTGCAATGTCAACATTTTCGTTAAACAAAACATCAACCGTTGTGGATGAAGTAGGGATGGCATTTACTACGGTGGGAGCTGTCACATCTAAAATAATAGGGCCAACGATGACATCGTCAAAAATGTGCTTTTGAATAAAAGAAGTGGTTGACTGTAAAATATAAAATCCAAATGAATTAGATGATGTAAACATTGCATCAG